>SKZG01000319.1 GCA_007127495.1 Planctomycetales bacterium | reverse complement strand
GGGCCTTGCGTCGTACGCTGGGCCGCCAACGCCCACTTACGCCGGAGAATCTCCCAACTCCCAACTCTCAACTCCCTGCTCCCACCTGGCCCAATTCTATCGCTTGCAAGCGGGCGCTGGATGTGCTAGACTCAGTGACGTGTACGCATGTATAGATATCTCTGGAGCCCGTCCTGACCGGAAAAGTGCCGTCCCCAACCACAGGGCATGGCGAGTGTGGAAAATGGAAAAACTGAAGGGCTTCGAGTTCCGCGCGGCGGCCCGGGCCTTTGGTCGGCTGCCTGCCGCCAGCCACTCCGCCGGGCCCGACTCGCCCCTTGGCGGCTGGGGGTGGCCGGCTACCCTTGCGTTTCCGGCAAGCGTGTATTCTAATAGCGATAACCGTTCACGGGGGGATTGTCCCTGTTTTCGCGGCGGAGAGGGCGTTTTGTCCAAGCGCGCCGCAGCGGAACCCGCGAAAAGGAAGGGACCTGCCCCCTTCGCTCGCGCCACGTTTTGCGAGAGGAGGTTTTCTGATGAAACGTCGCTGTTTCCTGCAACAAGCCGGTGCGATGCTCACCGGCGCGACGGCGGCCGCCGCGGTCGACGAGCGGGGGCTGTCGCAGCACGACGCGGCCCCCAACGATCGACGGCCGACGGTGCTGCTGACCTCGCCCGAAAGCGAGTTGGGCCAAGCGCTGGCCGACGCCCTGGGCGAGCCGTTCGATATCCGGCCGGCCGGCGGTCCGTTGTTCCGGGACGAGAATGGAGCGCTCGAACGGTTGCTCCAAGGAGTGCGAGCCGTCATCCACGTGGCCCAGCCGGACGCCGCCGTCGCCGGCGGCGCTCTGATCGACCGGCGAGGGCGTGGGACCTACGACCTGCTGACCACCGCCGCGGCCAAGGGGGTCGAACTGGTTGTGTATCTCAGTTCGTTGCGAATCATGGCCGGCTACGATCCGAGCTTCCAGGTGGCCGAGGATTGGCGCCCCGTGCCCAACTCCGACCCGGATCAGCTTTCGCACTACCTGGCCGAGTGTACCTGCCGCGAGTTCGCCCGCGAGGGCAAGGTTCGGGCGGTGGTGTTGCGGCTGGCCGAGGTGGTTCGGGACGCCGCGCAGCGAGAAGACGGGTTCGAACCGCCCTGGGTGGCCCAAGCCGACGCCGTGCAAGCGGTCCGGCGAACGCTCGAAGTCCACTTCAACGTCGATGCGGCGGCCCTGCGCGCGTGGAACGTCCTGCACATCGCGGCCGACGTGCCGGGCGGACGGTTTCCCGTTACTCGGGCCAAGCGCGTGCTCGGTTACCGCCCGCGGTTCAACCCCCAGCCCTGACGGAGAACTGCCATGAACATTTTGCTTATCGGCGCCAACGGCTATTTGGGTCCGCACGTGGTGCGAGAACTGGCGCCGCACCATCGCTTGCGTATTACCGACATCCGGCCTGTCGCTGCCGAAATCCGCCGGGAGTTTCCGGATCACGACTATTTCGACCTCGACGTCACGTCGCAGGATCAGGTCATGCGCGGTGCGGAGGGGACGGACGCGGTGGTGAACCTATCGGTCATCCGCCGCGATCCGGTGCTGGCCTTCCAAGTGAACGCGTTGGGCTGCTATCATGTGATGCGGGCGGCGGCCGAGCACGGAATCCGCCGCGTGGTGAACACGGGCCCTCACTTCACCGTGGCCGGCCCGAGCTATGAGCAGCTCGACTTCCGCATTACTCCCGATGTGCCGCCGCAGCCGGGTACCGGTCTTTACCCAATTACCAAGTCGCTGGGGCATGAGGTGTGCCGCGTCTTTTCGGAACACCACGACGTGTGGGTGCAGAATCTTCTGTATTACCATTTGCGCGCGGAAGACGAGCTGAAGCCGGGCACCGGCCGAGTGCCGTTTGTGGTGACGTGGTCCGACGCGGGCCGGGCCGTGCGACTTGCCCTGGAGATCGATCCCGGCCGGCTGCCGTCGAAATGCGAGGTGTTCTTCATTTTCGGCGACATCCCGCAGCAGAAGTTCCTTAACGACAAGGCGCGGCGCATTCTGGGTTTCGAGCCGGAGGGGAACGTCGCCTTGATGTGGAAACGGTCTGAGGCGTAGGCGGAGCAGGGACGGGGCCATTTTCGGCCGCACCGCGTTGATTCTCCCAGAAACATGCCGGCCGGCGGCATGGACACGGCGGCTTCATGGCAACTCGACGATCGCCTTGACCATGCCGTCGCGATAGCCGGCGACCAGTTCGAATGCATCGCAAATCCGGTCGAGCGCTACCGCGGCCAACCGAACAGCGCTTTTCGCAGAACCATCCAAAGGCTCAGTAGCATGGCCATAAGCACCATGCAAAGGGCGACGATGGCGGGAATCAACCATCCCAGGGCGAAAATGCCCCAAGCGAACGACCAGACGGGCGCCCAGAACACAATCAGCCCAAGAGCCGCCAGGCACAAGAAGGGGCCGTAGGGGATTTCCGAATCGCGCAGTACGACCACCTGCACCAGTCCTACCACGAGGCCCGCAAGCGGCGCCAGAAAGAAGATGATCAGGCAGGCTTGCCAGCCGAGGAAGGCGCCGATCATTGCCATCAGGGTGACATCGCCAAAGCCCATGGCCTCGCGGCGCAACACGGCGGTGGCGACGATGCGCACGACCCAAACCAGGCCGCCGCCGCCGGCCATGCCCACCAGCGCCGTCAGCAAGGCGCGCCACGGGTCGCCGCCGACGATCCAGACGCCGGTCATCGCCGCCGACCCGAACGCGCCCATCGCGACAATCCGATACGTGATGCGTTCGCGGGCAAGCCGGGCGAGCAACAGGGCCAGGGCCCGGCTCCAGCCGTGGCGCCCGCGCCACGGCCTCGGAAGGATGGCTGCGCACCATGCCCACCAGCAGGCCAGCGCCAGCCCGAGTGGCAGGAGGTTCGGCCGGCCGTCCAGCCAGGCCGGCCAACCATGCGGGGAAGTCAGGTCCAGGAAAGGCCAAGGGACTTCCGGCATGTCGAATAGGTGCCAAAGCTGCTCGGGAACATGCCCGCCGGGCGGGACAAGCAACTCCGGGACCGCCGCGGGCAAAAGGGAGCGCGGCGCCGCGGCCGCCAGAAACAGACCCAGCAGCGTGCCCGGCACCGTGATGGCATCGGGGATGATCTTCTCGTCCAGATCGATCAGCGAGGCGGCGAGCATGAGTACGATCAACAACGTATGGGCAAGGAACTGGGCGTGGAGCATCGACAGTGCCGGGCCGGCCGGCGGGGGCAGCGCCGGCGGCACTAGGGCCGCCGTATGCACCTCCCACCAATACAAAAGGGGCAGGCCGAGGGCCAGGCCCATTTCGACCGCCATGGGCCGAATCCAGAACCCGCGACCGTGCGTCTGCGTCTCCCGTCGGAGGCCCAGCCAGCCGACAATCGGAAGCCGGTCCCACGCACGGCGCGGCGGCGCGGCCGGCGGCGCCGGCCCGAGCGGGCTGATGGTGCGCGGGTTCCACGCCAGGCGATACGCGCCCCAGTTGACGAGGCTTCCCAGCCATGCCCCGGCCAACGCCAATGCGGCAAGCCGCAGTTCCAAGGGCATGGCGAGGACCGCATTCACGGGGCCTCCTCCCGGAGCCGGGCGAGAATCTCGTCGGCGAGTTCCTCCGGCAGCTTGCCGTCGGTGGCGAGTTCCAGGTGGGCCGTCTCCCGGTAGATCGGCTCGCGCCGCTGAAGCAGTTCGACGATCTCGCGGAGCGGATCGTGTTCCGTGAGGCTCGGGCGCCGTCCGGGAGTCGTCGCATCGGAGGTCATGCGCCGGTGAATGGTTTCCGGCGAGGCTTTCAGCCACACCACCTTGCCCGACGCCCGCATCCACCGCCGACTTTCCTCGCGCAACGGGGCCCCGCCTCCGGCGGCCAGCACCAGGTCGGTGCGCCGGCACAGTTCGGCAATGACGCGGGCTTCGAGGTCGCGAAAGGCGGGTTCGCCGTCCTCGGCGAACACCCGCGCGATCGACTTGCCCGCCCGACGCTCCACCTCCACGTCAGCGTCGATCCATTCACAGCCCAGTCGTTGGGCGAGCAACCTCGCCAGGGTGGTCTTCCCGGTTGCCCGATAGCCGATCAAGATCAGCAGCACGGTGTTTCTCCTTCACATCTTGACGGCGCCGATCGCCCGCTTGATCACCGTGCGCATCAACTCGGCGGGCCCGTCGTGGCCCGTGAAAAGCTTGAACTGCAAGCAGGCTTGCCGCACGAACATATCGAGCCCTGTGACGACCTTGCAGTGCTGCTGCCGGGCCTGTTTGATCAAGAGCGTGTTTTCGGGATTGTATACGGCGTCGAACACGAGCATGCAGGGCCGAAGGTGGTGTTTGTCGAAGGGGGTGTCGTCGACGTTCGGGTGCATGCCGATGGGCGTGCAATTGAACAGCAGGTCGGGCGCGACGGAGTGTCGGGCCGCCCAGTCGACGTGGCGGCAGTCGAAGCGGCGCGCGAGTTCAACCGCCTTTCGGGGCACGCCGTCTGCAACGACCACCCGGGCGCCGCGCCGTGTCAGGCCGTAAACCACCGCCATGCCCGCCCCGCCGGCACCCAACACCAGGGCCTTCTTCCCGCGGATGTCGCACGGCGCGGGCTCGCCCTGGTCGGTGTGGGGGCGGCTTGTCGCCATGGACTTTTCCAGGCTGTCAATGGCCGCGCGGTAGTCGGTGTTGTAGCCGAGCCGCTCGGTGCCTTGGAACACCAGGGTGTTGGCCGCGCCGATGCCTCGCACCGCGCCGTCGGCTTGCGTGAGCTTCGCCACCACCGATTCCTTGTGCGGAATCGTCACGCTCAGCCCACGAATACCCAGCCGGGGCGCGTCTTCAATGAACTGGTCGAGGTCCTCGCGCAAGACGCGGAAGGGAACGTACACTTTGTCGAGCTTCGTCTGGGCGAAGGCCGCGTTGTGGATCAATGGGCTGAGGCTGTGGCTGACC
Organism: Planctomycetales bacterium; assembly: GCA_007127495.1. Taxonomy (GTDB): domain Bacteria; phylum Planctomycetota; class Planctomycetia; order Pirellulales; family Thermoguttaceae; genus PWXP01. The sequence continues at coordinate 1,913 of SKZG01000319.1, read as the reverse complement.
GGATCGGCAATGACGCCGTACACGTCGGTTTCGCGGTGGATGTCGTCGTAGCGATACACGTCCTTCATTTGCTGGAAGCTGAGCTGGCCCGGAGCGAGCGACCGCTCGTGATGGAACGTGGCATAGGTGAACGGCGAGCCGAATTTTCCACAAAGAATGCGCGTGGCGATGCCCATGTCGCCCATGCAAATACCGACCGTGGGAATGACGGCCCGCCCCACCAGGTCGAGCATCCGCACATTGTCGTGCGGATGATTCGCCATGGTGCATATCTTGATGATGTCGGGATCGAGTTCGGCAAGGCGCTTGTGGACGGCATCGAGGTCGCCGGGCGTCTTTCGGAAGTCGTGAAGGCTGACCACGCGCTTGGTCTTACCGAAGCGGGGTATCTTGCCGGCGATATCGTCTTCCAGATCGACGAACTCCACGCCCTCGGCAATGGCGGTCCGCAGGAGCATGAGCCGCTGCTCCTCGCTCTTGGTCCACTTCCCGCCGTCGCGCTCGCGGCGGCAGGTGACGAGCGTGGGGCCCGGCCGGTCGGTCAGCAGCCGCTTGACGTTCGCTTCACCGACAATGTAGTCGAGGCGAAGCTCGATGAGTTCGGCGCCCTGCTCGACCAGGTGCCTGTGCTCCGCCATCACGTGCCGATGCCGGCCTCGCCCAATACTGACGCAGATCATTGGATGTGGATGTGCCTGGAGTTTCGAAACGGAAGAGCCGCTATTATGTATCAATTGGGGCGGCTTTCCAAGAGGGAGGGGGCGGGCGGATAGGGCATCGCTCGTACGCGGGGACCCGGCGTCGATCGTAACCTTGCGAATGGCGAGCAGTAGCCGAAGTCGTGAGACTTCGGACCGAACCCTAAAATAGGGCGATCGGCAGATTCAACGGTCTCCGCGCCCGAAACCCGCGCAGCCGAATAGCAGGGAAAAGGGTCGGGTAAGTCGAACAAGCCGCTTCTTTGGGGGGCATCGCTATGGCCGGCGTACTTGCAGCCCCGGGGGCTGTAGATAAGCTCGGCGGCGGCTTATGCAGCCCCAACATTGTTGTAACTATACTCGCCGCGGGCCGGTTTTGCGCTATTGTAGGATGGACATTCTTGTCCGTCTTCGCTTTGACGGGCTAAAGCCCATCCTACGGAAAGCGCAGTTTTCGGCCGCGGCGAGTATAGCTGGACAGACCACTAAGTCCGCCGGAATTGCTTGTCGAGTTCCTCGCGGGTGAATATCAGTGCGGTGGGGCGTCCGTGCGGGCAATGGTGTGCGTCCTGCACCAGGTGCCGCTGCCGGAGCAGCTCGGAAATCTCCTCCGGCGTGAGGTGGTCGCCCGCCTTCACCGCCGCTTTGCACGCGATCGAATGCAACAGGTCGTCCAGTAAATCGCGCGGCTCCGGTTGCTTCACTCCGGCAAGGATACGGTCGAGCACCTCGCGCAACACTTCGGCCGGATTGAGGTTGGCCAGCATGGCCGGGTAGCCTGAAATGAGCACCGTATCGCCCCCGAACGGCTCGATCTGCAGGCCAAGTCGTTCGAGCAGTTCTCGGTTGTCCATGGCGGCTGCCGCCTCGGCCGCGCCCAGGTCGACCGGTTCGGGCACCAGGAGCTGTTGCGTTTCGATCGGGCCGGCTTCAATCCGACTGCGCAACTGCTCGTAAAGGATGCGTTCGTGCAACGCGTGCTGGTCGATGATCGTGACACCGTCTTCCGTCTCGGCCACGAGATAGCTGTTGTGGACTTGAAGCCCGGTCAGCGAGCCGGTGTGGGGCGCAGGAACCGCGGCCGCAGGTTGCCCCGCCGCGCCGGTCGAGGACCCGGCCGGGCACGGGCCGCGGGCATCCGAATGCCAGGGCCGGTCGATTCGTGCCAGCCGAAGCGGATCGCCGCCGGACGAAACGGCGCCGGCCGCACGTGGG
>SKZG01000299.1 GCA_007127495.1 Planctomycetales bacterium | reverse complement strand
TATGCTAACTACCCTTCGTGAACTCCTCGTTCCCGCCCGAGAGCATGGCTACGCGGTTCCCGGTTTCGACTGCGTGGAAGACGTCATGGTCCGCGCCGTTCTGGAAACCGCTGCCGAACTCCGCTCACCCGTGGCCATCATGTGCCTCGAAGGCGACTTGCGGGGAAACGGCTGGCACTATATTCCCGGGTTGGTCCGAGCAGCAGCAGCCTGCCACGACATCCCCATTGCACTGCACCTCGATCATGCAACCGATCTCGAAGTGGTTCGCCGTGCTGTCGAAGGCGGCTTCTCTTCGGTGATGATCGACGGCTCCTCGCTCCCGTTCGATGACAACGTGGAGCTGACGAAGGCCGCCGCCGACCTGGCCAAACCACACGGGCTCAGCGTGGAGGCCGAACTGGGGCACGTGGGCGGGGCCGACCTGGAAGCGACCGGGCACCATGACTCCGTGTACACCGAGCCGGAAGAAGTGCTCAAGTTCGTCGAGCAAACCGGCGTCGACGCACTGGCCGTGTCGATCGGTACCGCCCACGGGGTGTACGAAGCCGAGCCCCAATTGAACATCGAACGGTTGCGGGAACTTAACGCCATCAGCCCCATCCCGCTGGTGCTGCACGGCGGGTCGGGAACCCCGGACGAACAAATTCGCGACGCCATCCGCAACGGCATCTGCAAGCTAAACATCTTCGCCGACTCGCGCATCGCCATGGCACGCGGGCTGAAGCGGTCGGCGGAAAGTGTGACCCGTCCCGACCCGCTGCCCATCCAACTGTTCGGCCCCATCAAGACGGAGGTCGCGCAAGTGGCCGCGGCCAAGATCGCCCTGTTCGGGAGCGCCAACCGGGTATAGCCATGAAGCCGACCGTTCAGTGGATTGTCCCCCTCAGATTGACTGTGAGTATTCGCCCATGAAACTGCTTGCCATCAGCGATACGTACATTCCTGCCGCGTTTATGCGCAATGGGTTCGCTCCCCTCGGGGAAGTGGGCATCGAAGTCGAGGTGCGCGAATGGGAACACCCAACTCTCATTGAACTCCAGGAGGCCAACCTGGCGATCGAGCAGGGAGGCCCTGAAGCGGTCACCTTGCCTGAGGCGTTGTTCCAGGGCCTGGATGCCTTCGACTTCCTCTGTGTGCAATTCTGCCCCGTCCCGGCGCGGATGATCGAGGCGGCGACCAACTTGAAGGCCGTCGGCGTGCTGCGAGGCGGAACGGAGAACGTCGACGTCGCCTTGGCCACCAGCCGCGGCATTGTCGTGCTCAACACGCCGGGGCGGAACGCGCGGGCCGTGGCCGAGTGTACGCTGGGTCTGATGCTTTCCGAGGTGCGCAATATCGCCCGGTCGCACGCCTTGCTGAAACAGGGCGTTTGGAGCCGCGACTACCCCAATAAGGCGGCCATTCCCGAATTGTGCGAGAAGACCGTCGGGCTGGTCGGCTACGGCTCGGTGGCGCAACTCGTGGCGGGTTACCTCGTGGCGCTGGGCAGCCGGGTGATTGCGTTCGATCCGTTCTTTCAGGGCGATGCGGCGCCGGCCGAACTGGTCGATCTCGAAACCTTGCTCCGCGAGTCTGATGTCGTATCGCTCCACGCGAGGCTCACCGAAGAAAGCCGGCATTTGATCGGCGCGGATCAGTTGCGGCAGATGAAGCCGACGGCCGTCTTGGTGAACACGGCGCGGAGCGGGCTGGTCGACGAGTCGGCCCTGGTCGCAGCGCTGCAACAGCGGCAGATTATGGGGGCGGCGCTCGACGTATTCGATACGGAGCCGTTGCCGCCGGATCACCCGCTTGTTGCACTCGATAACGTGACCATCGCACCGCACATCGCCGGAAGTACGATCGACGCCTTCCGCAACAGCCCCAAAATGATGGCCGGCCACCTGCGCCGCATGGTCGAGGGCCGGCAGCCGCTGCCAATCGTCAACGGCGTGGAACCAGAAGCTTTCACGGGACGCGAGGTCCCGTCCCCATAGACCCCCCTAAGGAGAAACGATTATGAAAACCGTACTGATTGCCCCACGAAAGTACATCCAGGGCCGCGGTGTGTTGGCCGAAATCGGCGACTACACAAAACTCCTCGGTACCAAAGTGCTGGTGCTGTGGGATTCCGTCGTGAAAGAGATCGCCGGCGATACCATGCTGGCGAGCCTGAACGCGGCCGGGCTGGACGTGATCGACGTCGATTTTCACGGCGAAACGAGCAAGGAGGAGGTGGCCCGGGTGGCCGGAATCGCACGCGACCAGCACGCACAAGTGATGATCGGCGTTGGCGGCGGCAAGACGCTCGATACGGCCAAGGCCGCAGCAGTCGACGTCGGCCTGAAAATGATCACCGTTCCGACCATCGCCTCGAACGACTCGCCGACCAGCGCGGCCACCGTCTGGTACGACGCTGAAGGCAACTGCTGCGGATTCGATTGCTGGCCCTTCAATCCCGACATCGTGCTCGTCGACAGCCAGATCGTGGCCAACGGTCCGGTGCGGGCGTTTGTGGCCGGAATGGGCGATGCCCTGGCCACCTGGATCGAAGCCGAAGCCGCGTACAAAACGCGGGCGAGCAACCTGGGCGGCGGCGTGTCGACCATGGCCGCAATGAATTTGGCCCGGCTCTGCTACGACACGCTGCTGGAGTTCGGCATTGAAGCCCGGCGGGCCGTTGAACACAACTGCGTCACGCCCGCCGTTGAAAAGGTCATTGAGGCGAACGTGTTGCTCTCCGGTCTGGGTTTCGAGAGCGGCGGCCTGGCCACCGCGCACATGATTGCCAACGCGCTACCGTCCTTCCCCGAGTGCAAGAACCTCATGCACGGCGAGAAGGTCGGCTTTGGCATCGTCAGCCAGCTTTGCCTGGACGATGAGACCGACGTGGACGAAATGATCCACGTGGTCGACTTTGAAATCGCCATCGGGCTGCCGGTCACTTTCGCCGATCTGAATATCGAGGGCATCGGCCGAGACCGGCTCAAGCAAATTGGCGACGTGTGCGCCGGCGAGGGCTCCTTGTGTGCAAACCATCCGTTTGAAATTACCTCCGACGGCGTGGTGGACGCGATGATTGCCGCCGACGCTTTGGGCCGCGCACGGAAGGAAGCCCTGGGAATGTAGCAACAACCGCACCAAGGACCCACGGCGCGCTCCACTGGTGATAACCGTCGCGCATATCCTGTTGTCGGCCTATGCGTTCGTGGGCGTGGCCTATTGGCTATGGACGCTGGTGGGCGTAATTCGCGTCGTGCGCAGCGTGCCCATTCTGGCGGATGAAAACCCACCGGCGCCCGAACGCTGGCCCTCGCTCGCGGTCGTCATTGCCGCGCGCGACGAGGCCGATACGCTGGAACCTGCGCTGCGGAGCCTGCTCGGACAGGACTATCCGGACCTTCGGGTTGTGCTGGTCGACGACCGTTCGACCGATGGCACGGGTGAGATGGCCGATGCGCTGGCCGCGACGGACCACCGGCTGGAGGTGATCCACGTCCGGGAACTGCCCGCCGGATGGCTGGGCAAGGTCTATGCGCTCGCCCAAGGGGCGGAACGCGTGGAAAGCGACTGGCTGCTGTTCACCGACGCTGACATTCACTTCGCCCCCGGCGCCCTACGAAAGGCCGTCGCATTCGCGGAAGCGCGCCCCGCAGATCACCTTGCCGCCGCGCCCGACCTGATCGCGCCCCATGCTGTGATCGACGCTATGATCCAGGCCTTTTTGCGCACGTTTGCCGTGTGTTTGCGACTTTGGGCCGTTGAGGATCCCGAGTCGCGCGCCTTCGTCGGAGTCGGGGCCTTCAATCTCGTCCGGCGCAGTGTTCTGGAGCGGACGCCGGGCTTGGAATGGCTGCGGCTCGAAGTGGCTGACGATGTGGGCCTGGGCATGATGATCAAGCGCTACGGAGGCCGGAGCGTTTTGGCCAACGCGCGCGGCTTGGTCAGCGTGGCGTGGTACCCGGATCTCGCGTCCGTGGCGCGCGGCGCTGAGAAGGCTTTCGCTTCCGTCGGCCATTGCAGCGTACCGCGCATGCTGCTGATTTCGATACTCGGTCCGCTGTTCGAACTGGCTCCTCTGGTCGTACTTATCGGTGCCTGGCTTCCGTTTCCGTACGGCCTGCCCGGCCTGCAGCCCGCTGCCTTCGTCATGCTTGCCGCCGCCGTTGCATCGACGGCCGCCGTCAGTCGTTGGTGCCGCCGCCGAATCCTGTTTGGGCTGCTCTTTCCCATGGCAGCATTGACCGGGACCTGCCTGCTGCTGCGCAGTGCTTGGCTTGGCTGGCGACGAGGAGGCATTGTGTGGCGCGGCACCCTCTACCCAAACCGTCTGGTACGGGGTAAGCTGCGGGTGCGCATTCCATGACCCAATGCCATCAACTTTCCCCAGGAGAAAATACTTTGGAACAAACTCTCGTACTGCTGAAACCCGACTGCATGGAACGCCGGCTGGCCGGGCGCGTCATCACTCGAATCGAAGACAAGGGGCTGATAATCGTGGCTTTGAAACTCATGCGAGTAACTCCCGACTTGGCCCGGCGCCATTATGCCGAGCATGTCGGCAAAGATTTCTATCCCGGTCTGGAAACCTTCATCACCAGCGGCCCGCTAGTGGCCATGGTCGTGGAAGGGCCGGAGGCCATCGCGGTGATTCGCAAAATGGCCGGTGCCACGAACGGCCGGAACGCGGCGCCGGGTACCATTCGGGGCGATTTCAGCAGCAGCCGTCAGATGAACCTCGTCCACGCCTCTGACAGTCCCGAATCGGCCGAAGGCGAGATCGGTATCTTCTTCGCCCCCGAGGAAATCCTGCCTCACACGCCAACGATCTTCCCGTGGCTCCGCGCGGCCGACGAGTGACGGGGCCGCAATACTACGCCGCCGGCGAGGGCAACTTCCCGGCCGGCGTGGCGGCGCGAAGCTGGCCGATCATATCGCGGGTAGCTGCCTCCACGGCTTCCTGCCAGCGTGCGGGGCCGTACTTTTCAGCATACGGCGTTCGGGCGTGCGCAAACAGGATGCCCCGCGAGTTGTTCACCACCGCGCCGAGCCCGCGCGCGTCGAACGCCCCGGCCACGTCGGCGGCTCCGGCCCCCTGGGCTCCATAGCCGGGCACCAGCAGCCAGGCGTGCGGCATGGCGGCCCGCAGCTCGGCCAACTGGTCGGGATAGGTTGCGCCCACCACGGCCCCTACGGCTCCGTAACCGCAGTTCGCTCGTGTGTCGGCCGTCAGGCGTTCCACCTCGGCTGCCACGTACTGGTACAAAGGACGTCCATCGCAGACGAGATCCTGAAACATGCCACCGCCCGGATTCGAGGTTTTCACCAGCACGAACACTCCGGCGGCCCGCTTCCGGGCTACGGTAACGAAGGGCTCCAGGCTATCGCCGCCCAAATACGGGCTGACCGTCAGCGCGTCGGCCGCCCAAGGGCTTTGCCCCTCTGGTCCGAGGATGCCGGCTGCGTAGGCCTCGGCGGTCGATCCAATATCGTTGCGCTTGCCATCGAGCACCACCAACAGGCCCTTCGTGGCGGCATAGTGAATCACCTCGGCCAAGGCGACCATACCGGGTGCTCCAAGCTGCTCGAAAAAGGCGGCTTGCGGCTTCACCACGGGGACGAGCGGGGCGACGACGTCGATCACCCCCTGACAGAACAGCCGACATGCGGCCGCGCGTCGCTCCAAGTCGAGCGGGCCGTGGGCGGCCACAACCGGCTCGGGGAGCTGCTCCACTCGCGGGTCAAGCCCCACCATGACCGGATTTCCGCACCGTGTCACTGCCGCTGCCAGCCGATCCGCAAAAGCTTCCATTTCGAAGCCTTCCAAGGTCAACTCGTGAACGGTTACCGCTTTTCCAGTTCCCAGCGCTGAATAATCTCCTGGGCGCCGGGCGTCAAAGATCGCAGCTTTTCGGCGATCGTCGCCGTTTCGGAAACCGTGGCGTTTGGGAGCTTGCGGGCGAAGTGCAGTTTCTTTTGGCGTCGATGTCGGCGACGGCGGATCTCCTTACGGCGTTCGCTACTCGGCACGAGTACTACTCCTGTCTAACGGGTTATTAGCGAAAACCACTAGCGTAACACGGCGGAGAATTGATGTCAAGAGCCCGAAGAGTAGCCCGAAGAGTGACCTCGCCGCGAGTCACAGCAGGGGACTCATCAGCTTGGCCACATTCTGAGCCACCCGCTTCCAAGCCGCCCGCTGGGCCCATCGCTCTTCAGTAAGCTCAAATCCTGCTTCCATATACGCCTGCTGGAGGGTGCGCAAGTTTCCCGTAACCTTGTGGGAGTAGAAGAGAAGGCTTATTTCAAAGTTCAACGCGAACGAGCGGATATCGAGGTTATCGGACCCAATGATCGCGAATCGATCGTCAATGCTAATCGTTTTCGCGTGGAGGAGCCCCTTGTCATACAGATGGAGATGCACCCCAGCCTGCAAAAGATCCTCGTAGTAGGCTCGCGACGCGGCGGCAACGAGTCGCTGGTCGGAGCGGCGCGGAACGATCAGCTCCACGCGCACCCCACGCAGCACTGCCACCTCCAATGCCTGCATAAGCGGCTTGTCGGGCACGAAATAGGGCGTGGTAATGATGACGCGTTCCCTCGCGGTGTAGAGGGCCGCAACCACCAGACGCTGGAAGTTCTCCGTGGGGAAGTTCGGCCCGCTGGGAATGGTCTGCACGGGAACCGTGCCGGCAAGCTCCGGTTCGGGAAAGATGGCCTCATCGTCGAGAAAGACGCCCGTTTCCGAATACCAGTCGGAAACAAAGACCGCCTGCAACTCCAGGACGATCGGGCCGGTGAGCCGGACCATCAAATCCTGCCAGGCGAGGTTCTTGTGTCCGTAGTCGGCCGAGACAATATTCTGCGAGCCTGCATATCCGATACGGCCGTCTATCACGGCGATCTTGCGGTGGTTGCGCAAGT
>SKZG01000028.1 GCA_007127495.1 Planctomycetales bacterium | reverse complement strand
CAAAACCCCCCCCTCCACCAACGGCGCAAGGTCCCAGCCGGCGCACAACTCCTCAGCCACGATGGACACCATCACAGCGCCCACTTGCCGGGTGGCGCGGCGCCAGGCATCGCGGTGGCGGCGCAGGTTGGCGCGGTAGCGGGCCATCGCGGAGGCATCGAGGAACGTCTCCTGCACCGTGCCGTTCTCGCTATCGACCAGCCGGACGTTGCCCTGGTGCGGCGGGTCGAGATCAGCGGCGGCAAGCACCTCGACCACGTAGACCGCCGCCGCGCGTTGGCCCAGCGCCGCGAGCAGCTCGAGCGGATCGCCCAGCCATAGCAGATCGCTCACCAGCGCCCGAATGCCGTGCGGACGCCACACCGGCGGCAGGGTGCGGAGCGAATCGGCCGGACTGTCGCCGGCCGCCATCGCAACGCCCTGCCAGAGCATCGGCAGTTCGGCACCGCCGACGATCGGGTGGCAGCCGCCGCCGGTTTGGTATGACCGATACGAATAACTTGCGTTGCCGGCCGCCGTACACAGCGCCGCGGCCACGCCCAGCGCCGCCCGGGCCTTGGGGCTGCCGGCCAGTGCCATCGACCGGGAGCCGTCGAGCACCACGTCCAGGTGCGGGCAGACCTCCTGCCGATACAGCTTGACGATCATCTTGTCGGTGCGGGCGTAGGCGGCCCAGTCGAGCCGCCTGAGGTCGTCGCCCGGCTGGTACTCGCGGTGGTCCATGAATTCGAGGCTTTCGCCGGCCGTGCGCCCCAATTGCGCGCCGGCCGTCCCCAGCGGCGATCGACGCGGCGCCGCCAAGCGGTACCGCGCGCCGGCCTGCTGGCCCTCGGTCAGGAATGCGGTGGTGGAATCGGTCATGGCGGAAACCCTGGCAGGTCGAATCCATCGACGTGTTATTGGGCGATTGCTTGGCCTCCATCGTCCTGAACCACCACGTGCTGCTCACGAATGGTCTTCCTGAACTTCTCAGGAACTTCATCCCACTGAAACTTGTCGAAATCCATCACAATACGGCCTTCGGTTGATCCCCAGGTGCCCGATGATAGCCCGCCCCGACGCGCATTGTAAATCGAAGTCGTTCCTCGTCCAAGAGCCGGTCAAGTCGCCAAATCGTCTTGGTGTGGTACGGCAGTCGGAACGGGTTCCGGTTCGGCCGCCCGGTGCGGCGTGAACCGGCGCCACTGGCCGACGGCCCAGGGGGCGGCGGCCATCGTGCTGAGGATGAGCCAGCCGATGACAATCCATTCCGCGGTTTCCATGAGGTTCGTCCGCATAACGGTCAGGATCAGAGGGCTGACCAAGAAATACCACGGCTCGGCCAGCCACCAGTTCTGCTCGATGAAGAAAGCCACCAGGTACGGCACCAGGCACATCGCCATGCCGAAGAACATCACGAACACCGACAGGTGCGGCGTGGGCGCGTTGCGGAACAACACGGGGCGCAGCGCGGCGATGGTCAGGCAATAGCACAGCACGAACCCGAAGCCGATCAGGCTGCCTCGGAACACGTCCGACACGTCGCTCGCCCCGGCGAACCCGCTCATCAGCGCGTGCCAGCCGTGGAGGACCAGCATGGTGGCCGCGAACAGCATGGTGTACCACAGCAGGCCGCCGGCCGAGCCGGTATACGTAAGAAACGCGCCCAGGCGCGGGAGCGGATTGCGCGGGATGGTGCGCCGCACGCGCACGCTCCACGTGTCGCGCTCGCCGGTCACGGCCACTACCAAGATGCACGTCGCGATAACGCTCATGACGGCCCAGCCAGTGACCGGTTCCATGGTCAGGTGGACGTGGCTCCATAAAAGCGCCACACAGCCGGTCACCGCCCAGCAACCGGTCAGGTACAGGCGGGGGACCATCATGCGATTCGCGGGCCGGGCACTGAGTAAGGCGACGGCAAACACGTACAGCAGGCCAATGCCCAGCAACTCGACCAGCAGGAACGTGCCCACGCCAGCCCAAACTTCCCACCCGTGGCCCCACAAGCCGGGGCCGAAGAACATCAGGCCCTGGACCGTTCCCAGCATTGCCACGCTGATCTGGAACATGAAAATAATCACGCCTGCGGCCACCAGGCCGCGAATGATCCACCCGCCCGAAACGGCGCCGGCGAACAGGCCCATGGCGTTGGCGGCGGCGCACACGACGAAGCAGCCGGCGAGGATCAGGAAGATCGTCGGCAGGTCGATGCCGCGCAGCAGGTACGTAAGCACCATGAACGGCATGCACGTGCTGAAAATCAGCAGCGTCAGAGCCATGGCCGCCAGGTACTTGCCCCGCACGATGGCGCCGGGCGTGATGGTGGTGATGAAGAACAGGTCGATGTCGGTGCTGTGCCGTTCCAAGGAAAGCCGGATGCCGGTGTATGCGGGCACAAAGCCGAAGCAGGTGAACACGAGAATGCTCAGTAGGGCCACAAACACGCCTTGCCCGCCTTCCGTATCGGTATGCACGTCGGGCGAAAGCAACAGATAGCCGCCGATGATCGTCAGGTTCAACAACAGGAACAGCATCAACACGGCCACCACCCAGCGGCTTTGGACCGCCTGGCGAAACTCTTTCACAGCCACCGGGTTGATCCAGTCGCTGGGCTCGGAAACCGCCGCCTTGGCTTGGTTCACTGCACCTCTCCCTTCGTCACCGTCATGAACACGTCTTCGAGGTCCATCTGTCTTTGGCGGAAGTCGACAATGCGGATCCCCTTGCCGATCAAATGGGCGAGGATTTCGCTGTCGGCGTCCTCGTCGCCGTCGACACGGATTTCCACTTCCTTGCCCACCACCCGGGCTTCTTGCACGGCCGGCAGTTGCAGCAGTTCCTTGTAGAGCGCCTCGGGCGTGGCCTTTGCGGCGCGGAGGACGATGGTGCGATGCGGCGAGCCGCCGGCGATGATCTGCTCCATCGAGCCGGCCCGCAAAATGCGCCCCTGCTCGATGATGACCGCCCCGTTGCATATCTCAGCCAACTCCGTGAGGATGTGAGAGCTGATGAGAATCGCCTTGCCGCGGTCGGCCAGCACGCGCAGCAGTTCGCGCAGTTCGACCCGCGCGCGGGGGTCCAGCCCGGATGCCGGCTCGTCGAGAATCAGCACGGGCGGGTCATGCACCAGCGCCCGGGCGAGGCTCACCCGCTGCTTCATGCCCTTCGAAAGCGCCGGGAGGAACTTCTCGCGAATGCCGGTCAGGTTGGTGAACTGCTCGACCGACTCGACCACCGACCGCCGCTTCGGCCCGCGCAGCCCGTACGCCCGGGCGAAGAAGTCGAGGTACTCGTGTACGGTCATGTCGCGGTGGGAGGGGAGCGAGTCGGGCATGAAGCCGACGAAGCGGCGGGCCTTTTCGGGATCGTCGACCAGCGACACGCCGTTGATATAGGCGTTGCCCTCGGTCGGATCGTCGAGCGTGGCCAGGATGCGCATGGCGGTGGTCTTGCCGGCGCCGTTGGGGCCGACGAACCCGAAAACGTGGCCGGAGGAGAACTCAAACGAAATGCCGTCGACCGCTTTCGTCCGGCCGAAGTATCGCTTCAGATCGACTATGCGAACGTCCATTAGTCCCCCATTGTCGTAATCCCGTACACAATGGCCGCCGTATGTTCCGGCTCCACACCTGCCAACGGCGATTCGATAAACGGCGATCGCCCGAGGTAGGCAATGTAGCAGCCGGGGGCCAGCAGAGCGGCGGGGTCTGTCGCACGCTGGAGTTCTTGAAGTCGGCCGAGCCAGTGGGTCTGGGTGAAGATGGACCGCATTCGGGACGGGTTGTCCTCGCCGGGCACCGCGCCGGCGACTACCGAAAGGGTTTGCTCCGCGCCGGCGGGAATACGACGCCCTTCGAGCACCCGCCCCGAGGCGTCGGCCACGTACAGCCGCTCGACGTCGGCTCCCAACGCGTTGAGGACCTTCAACGAGCCGTCGGGCTGCGACTGAACCGCCAGCCGTTCGCGACGGTCTTCGTTCTTTCGCACCTGGAAGTAGGCGGGCACGCGAGCTTTCATCCAGCCGGAGGCCAGATGCTGGTCGCGGGTCCAGTCAGCGAACCGCAGGCCGGTCGGCGCTCCACGAAACGCATGACGGCCGCGCCTCGGATCGGATTCGAGGATGGCCACTTCCGTTTCCGCGCCGAAACGCAGCCCGCCCGGCGCCAGCGGGTTGTAGTACGACACATAGCCAATGGTGGTCGCACGGCGGCAGCGCTCGTCGAGCAGGGTGAAGCTAGCCGTCCGGCCGCGGCCTGCCCATCCCTCCGACACCATCGAGTAGCCAAACACCATCAGGCAGGTCAACAGCGAGATGGCCGGCACATTCCACCACAGCCAGATGCGCCGGCGATACCGCGACAGCAGCCACAGATTCACCGGGCCGATGGCCACCCCGAACAGGAGCACCAGCAGGAACAGCCCCCGCACGGGAATGGTGGCCTCGGCCACCAGCATTTCGAATAGGTTCCCGGGCCGGTCTTCGGGCAGGTAGACGTGGACGCGCGAATCGATGAGTTTTCCGTAGGCTGCGTCCCAATCGTCGGTGCCGGTAACCGCGACGAGCCCCATGCCAAGGTATCGCCCCCCTTCGCCCTCGCCCAGCGCGTCTTCCGTAAAGGCCGCCGGCGCGCCGCGGCCGTGGATGACAAGCATGCCCCCGCACTCGATGTACCGCCGTAAGGCCAGGGCCACGGCGGGCGGCATCTCCTCGACCTCGCGCTCGGAACAAACCACGACGTCGAAACACGAATAGCCAAGCCAGTTCGGGCTCCACTGTGCCACGGAAACCTCACTGCGAAACAGCACGAGGGAGTCGTCAGCCCCTGGGGGCGACGGGTGGGGGCCGGTCGGCCCCGACCCAGTCGAAGTCTTACTTTTCTTCAAATACGCCTCACTCGGGAAATCGCGGGGCACGTTCCGGCTGAGCAAGACGACCGCCTGCTGTGGCTGGCCGTAACGGGAACGGCCGCCGTACGTGCGCATGCTCGCCAAGCGCGTCTCGCCGGGTCGCGCAATGCCTTCGACGCGAACCTCGAGCCGCTCGTCGGTTGTCAAGGTCGGCGGCTGATAAAGCGAGACCAGCGACTCCTGCCCGCCGGTAAGCCGCACGGTGCGAGTCACCACAACGCCTTCGTCGATCCGCCTTCCCCGCGACGGCGGATACGACAAGTGTACGATCCGGTCCGCCCGTCCCCGGTTGCTCAGTCGGACGCGGTATTCCACATAGCCGTGGCTCACGCCGCCGCCGCCGGACCGTGCGTCGAGGCTGGGCATCGAGATGACGCTGAACTCGACGTCGCCCACACGTTCCTGCGCTGTCGCTTCACCCAGCAGCAGCCCCAAGGCAAGTGCCAGCGCGGCACAAAGCAGCCCGGCGCCGGTAGCTCTCTCGCTCATGGCTGTTTCTCCACCGCGACCTTTTCGATTTGTACATCGGCCGGCAGGTTCAGCCCCGCCTCGTCGAGCGCATCGAGCAGTCCATGCACGATGCCCAGCGGCCCGACCTGGTCGAGCCTCGCCTTGTAGTTGAGGATCAGCCGGTGGTTCATCACGGCCGCGGCCACCGCCTGCACGTCTTCGAACCCAACGCTCGGCCGGCCGGCCATCAGGGCGTGGGCGCGGGCGGCCTCGGCCATGGCAATTGCCGCCCGCGGGCTGGCCCCGTAGGTGACATAAGCGTTCACGTCGGCGGTGGCCTCGCCGCTTCCCGGATGACTGGCGGACACCAGCCGCGAAATGTAGCGCGCCACGGGTCGTGGCAGGAACATCCGCTCCATCGCCGTAAACAGCAGCGACAATTCTCGGGGCGCGAGGGCCTGCTCGGGTATGGGCGGCTCACCCCGCCGCCGCGTATTGATGATCCCTTCGAGCACGTCCGCTGAAACGTCGCCCAGTGACAGCTTGAACAGGAAGCGGTCCAGTTGCGCCTCGGGCAGCGGGTAGGTCCCCTCCAGCTCGATCGGGTTCTGGCTGGCCAGCACGAAGAACGGGTCGGGCAGCATGCGCGTATTCCCCAGCAGGGTGACGGACCGCTCCTGCATCGCTTCGAGCAGGGCCGACTGTGTTTTGGGGCTGGCCCGGTTGATCTCGTCGGCCAGGAGGATGTTCGTGAAGATGGGCCCGTTCTGGAACGCCATTTCGCGCCCGCCGCCGGCCGTCTCCTGCAAAATGTGCGTGCCCAAAATATCGCTGGGCATCAGGTCGGGCGTGAATTGCACGCGCTGGAATTGCAGGCGGAGCACCTGGCCGAGCGCCTTGATCATGGCCGTCTTCCCCACGCCGGGCAGCCCTTCGAGCAGGATATGCCCCCGGCTAAGGATGCCCGCCAGCACCATGCGGTGCAATTCGCTTCGGCCCAGTAAGACTCGGTCCATTTGCCCCAGCACGCGCTCGGCCAGTCGGACGGCGGGGGAGAGTTCGTCGGGGGTCAGAAGCGTTTGTGACATGGGCGTTCAGTGGTTCGGGGTTGGAGTTCACGATCTAGCGTGCGTGGTCCGGAGCGGAGTATTTATTACTGGCAGTTCGCGCTCATGGAACGGCTCTTCCAAGGTGAGGAAGTCGAAGACTTGATGTCGTCGAGCAGGACAGCGTAGTGCCGGTACTCCGGAAGGGCCGGAGAGGGGATGGACGGAGCCGGTCGTGACGGTCGCTTTTTCATGCGGGCTCTTTCGAGGAAAAGCCACCAATGCGATTGGTTAACATCCTTATTGTGGCAACGCGCCAACGCCGCTGTCAACCGCCCCCACCGACGTTTTCCGCAGCAGGCTTTACGCGCCAACCGGATGCGGCAGGCGTGCTGCGCACGGGCTGGAGTAGATGTTCAGGGGTTGTTGCTCGGAGGCGTAATCGTGGTGCAGCCACGACGCTCTCCGGGCCGTAGCCGCGTACCCCGCCTGCCGCTCGCTCGGCTACCCGGCCAAGAGGCGACTCTT
>SKZG01000163.1 GCA_007127495.1 Planctomycetales bacterium | reverse complement strand
TGGCCACGTCGGGCCTAACGGTGCAAGGATTTGGACAAGTGGTTTGGTTTTCAGACCGCGCATCGGACTTAGGGGGTGGCGACAGGGCTTTCCGCGAAGCTTTCAATGATCGAACGCAGGAAGGCGGGAAGGTCGTCCGGCTTCCTGCTGGTGATCAAATTGCCGTCGCGCACCACCTCTTTGTCGACCCATTCGGCACCCGCATTCACCAAGTCATCCTTGATGGCCGAGAAACTGGTCACCCGCCGGCCGCTGAGTTCACCGGCGGAGCAGAGCATCCATCCCCCGTGGCAAATCGCGGCTACGAGCTTATCTTGCTCGACGGCCTCGGCAACCAATTTGACCATCGCCGGATCGCGGCGCATTCGGTCAGGTGCGTACCCACCAGGAATGATGACGGCATCGAAGTCGGCTGCCGAGACATCCTCGGCAGCGCGGTCGGCCTTGGCCGGATATCCATGCTTCGAGGTGTACGTCTTGCCCGACTCCGGGCCGACCAGCGATACTTTCGCGCCTTCCTCCCGGAGCCGATAGACCGGATACCACAGCTCGAGGTCTTCGTAGATGTCTTCGACAAGAACCGCTATGTGTTTTCCGCTGAGTGTCATCGGCTTTGCCCTCCTGGTCCCAGTTCGGATGCCCCAAACGACTAACGTTGAACGTGGGCAATTCTCGTGCCAAGCTCGTGCCAGCTCGTGCCAGTAAATTTAGAGGTTCGCTCGGCACCCCGCCCCACCGGCACGCCCGCCCGGAAACCGCCTCTGGAGCGCCTCGCCATTCCCGGCAACATGGACCCCACGCTGCGACAAATTGGCAGCGTGACTGCCAGGCTGTCGCAATCGCGGCCCACTCGGCCGTCTGGCCGGCCGTGTGCCGTCCAAAGCAAAGCCGTAGGACCGGAGGCAGAAGTCCCGAGTTCTGCTCTGATCGGCCGAACGCAAGCGGGGTTCGTCATTTCCACACCGACGTGGCACACCGCTTGCTAGTCTGAATCGCCACACGGTCCGTAACCATGGCTTTCACATAGGAGCATTGATCGATGGCTATTCGAAAAGCATGTGCCGCCTGGGAGGGCAACCTGGAGCAAGGTCAAGGCACGATGTCTCTCGGAACCGGGGGCCTGGAAGCGCCCTACAGCTTCACCTCCCGATTTGAAGACGGTTCTGGGACCAACCCGGAGGAGTTGATCGGCGCCGCGCACGCCGGCTGTTTCTCCATGGCGTTGGCCCACGAGTTGGGCGAAGCCGGCCACCCGCCCGTTCGCGTTGCCACGACCGCCAAGGTGCATCTGGAGAAAAGTTCCGACGGCTTCGTCATCCCGAAGATCGAATTGGAAACCGAGGCCGACGTGCCCGGTGTCGACGACGCAACCTTCCAGCGCATCGCACAAGCGGCCAAACAAGGTTGCCCGGTTTCCAAGGTCCTTTCCGCTGCCGACATCTCGCTGAACGCCCGGCTGCTCAGCGGGCATTAATACCAGAAGCGAGTCCTTTGAACCAGAATTGCAAGGAGTGATACCGTGAGCAATGTTGAAATGAAGGATGGGCATGCTGCTGGCCACCGTGGCTGTGCAGTTGTTCCCAGCGGCATGCGCGAGTTCTTGTCGCTGGCCGAGTCCGGGAGCGGCTTAGGGCTCGCGAGGGAATAAATGGCTGATTTAGTCACAGCGAGGGTAAGTCGCCGGTCGCATGACGCATGCCGGCGCCACAACGCCATGGCTCCGGTGCGGCTCCACGCCCCGCCAAAGCAGGTAGCCAAGGCCAAGCTGAGCATTCAGACAAACACGGGGTGCGTCAAGCTGCCGCCGTCGGCGACATGTTGTCGTGCCCGTCCTGCGTGGCCCACCCGGCTGGGCGGTGGCTCATTTCCCGTCAACGGTCTTTGTCCGACTTCTTTCCCACGAGGCGATGGACCTCATCAGCCAGGAGGCTTTCTTTTTCGAGCAACGCCTCGGCCACCGCGACCACAGCATCCCAACGTTGTTTGACAATCCGCTCCGCGTCGTCATACGCTTCGCCCACCACCCGCCGGACTTCCTCGTCTGCCTCCGCGATAAGCCGTTCCGACCGCTCGCCGAACGGGGATTGGGCCGGAAACTGCTCTTCCGAGGCATATTGGACGAACCCGAGGCGCTCCGACATGCCCCATTCGAGCACCATTTTCCGGGCCATGGCGGTAACGCGCTTGATGTCGTCGGCGGCGCCGGAGGACAGGTCGCCGCTTTGCTCCGCCTCAGCGATTCGGCCGGCGCAGGCGACCCGCATGGTCGCTTTGAGGTATTGTCGTCCGAGGCTGTAACGGTCTTTTTCGGGCAGGGCGAAGGTGCCGCCGAGGGCCTGGCCACGTGGCACGATGGTGACCTTTTCGATGGGGTCGGCATGTTCGAGCATCACTTGCACGATCGCGTGGCCGGCCTCGTGGTAGGCGCTTTTCATCCGTTGCTCCTCTTCGATTTCCCGGCTCTTCATTGCGCGGCCGAAGCGGACTTTGTCGCGCGCTTCGCGGAAGCTGTCCATCCGCACCCGATTCTCGCCCTTGACCGCCGCAAGGATCGCGGCCTCGTTGACCAGCGCCGCCAGGTCGGCGCCGGAAAACATGGGCGTGGAGCGGGCGAGTTCCTCCAGGTCGACGTCGTCACCCAAGCGCACCCGCCCCGCGTGGATATGCAGGATGCCCTTCCTGCCCCGGACATCGGGCAACGGAACGGTCACCGGACGATCAAATCGCCCCCGTCGGGTCAAAGCGGGGTCGAGCACGTCGGGGCGATTGGTCGCAGCAATGACGATGACTTGATCGCTCGGCTCGAACCCGTCCATCTCGGAGAGGATGGCGTTGAGCGTCTGTTCCCGCTCACCATGGCCGCCGCCGATGTTGGCCTCGCCACCGCGCTTGCGGCCGACAGAGTCGATCTCATCAAGGAAGATAATGCTTGGCGCGTTGCGTTTCGCGTTCGCGAAAAGGTCGCGCACCCGACTTGCACCCACACCGACGAACATCTCCATGAAATCCGAACCCGAAATGGAGAAAAACGGGACGTCGGCCTCGCCGGCAATGGCGCGGGCCAGCAGGGTTTTGCCGCACCCCGGAGGCCCTTGCAACAGGACGCCGCGCGGAGGGCGGGCACCGAGGGCCTCGAACCGTTGCGGGCGCTTGAGAAAATCGATCAACTCGTTGACTTCCGCCTTGGCCTCATCGACCCCCGCAATGTCGTCCAAAGTGACGCCTGTACTCCCTTTGGAGGAGACCCGGTGCCGCGACCGGGCGAACTTCCCGAACATGCCGGCCGGGCCGGCCTCGGCCATCTTTTGGGTGCGCGCGACGGCCCAAGCGCCGAGCAACAGCAGCAGCAGGAGCGGCGACCACATCAGCAACACGGTCGGCCACATGACCTCGCTGGTTTCATCGCGCCATGCGATGTCGAGTTCGTCGAGCCGCGTCAGGTAGAACTCGCGATTCTGCTCGTCGATGGGGAGCTGGACCGTCAACTCCTCTTCCGTCTCTTCCTTGACATCTTCGAAAGTAAAGTCTGGTTTCATTGCGGCTTCGATTCGATTGTTATGCAAGACGATGCTTCCTTCAACGAAGCCATCCCGTTGTGCAATCTGCCGGAATGCGGCCCAGCTTGGCAATTCCTGCCGGTCGTCGCGGTATTGGTAGAGCAGCGCAGCGACGAAGACCCCAAGGAGCAGGAGCCAGACGATCCATCCCCTCGGCGGACCGGAAGACGTGGGGGCGAGTTTCGTCTCCCCAGGTCCGTCCTGAAGGCCATCGCCCTGCCGACTTGCTTCGTCGCGGCGGCGTTCTTCGTGCTGGCCGTGTTCCATTGGCTGGTCTCCCTCGGGCATCACGTTTCAGTTGTTTTGCGCGCAGTGCCCCTGGCGGTGCAATTCTCATGCCGCCGGGCTGCGCGATGGGGAACCCTGCTGGGGAAGGCTGAACGAAGTGACAAAACCCGCCGTGTGCCGCTTCAGGCTATTGTGGGGGGCCGCACCGCTTCCAGCTTAATGGCACGATGTTTGCACGATAGACGGCTACTGCCCGTTCGACCGGAGCGCTCTGACGGCACCGCCCGCTTGGGCCGAAAGAAGATCGGGGTTGACGCGCGGGCTTGCGCGCAGCCGCGTTCCATCCCCATAGTATTCGACCTCGAACACCTACAGGATCCATCATGCCTTCCATCGTCACCCTTACGGTCAATCCGGCCGTCGACAAGAACAGCACGGTTGAACAAGTGGTTGCCGAACGCAAGCTACGTTGCGAGGAGCCCGAGTATCACCCAGGCGGCGGTGGCCTGAACGTTGCGCGCGCCATTGCCGAACTGGGCGGCAGCGTTGAGGCCTATTGGGCCTGCGGCGGCCCGATCGGGCAGTTGCTCAAGCAGTTGCTCGACGACGAGGGCGTCGCTCACCATCCACTTGAAATCCGAGCGCATACCCGCGAAAACCTGATCGTATATGAACGCTCCAGCGATCGGCAATATCGGTTCGGGATGCCCGGCGCCCGGTTGGACACCCACGAAGTTCAGGCGTGCGTCGACGCGCTCCACGCCATCGATCCGCCGCCGGACTACTTGATCCTTAGCGGCAGCTTGCCACCGGGTGTCGACGAGGGCTTCTATGCGCGTGTGGCCGAGGCCATGCCTTCTTCATGCCGGGTGGTACTGGACACCAGCGGAGGCCCGTTGCAGCGCGGCTTGGAGGCGCCTGTTTACCTGGTCAAGCCGAACATGCGCGAGTTGGGGCAATTGGCGGGCCGCGAAGTGGAGGATGATGCACAGATTCGGGACGTAGCCCGCTCGTTGATCGATCGAGGGAACATCGAGGCGATCGTCACCTCGCTGGGCTCCGGCGGCGCCGTGTTGACAACCGCCGACGACCACCAGCACGTGCGCGCACCCACCGTGAGTATCCGAAGCAAAGTGGGTGCAGGCGATAGCACGGTGGCGGGGCTCGTGTTCGCCCTGTCCCAGGGCAAGCCGCTCGAGGAGGCCCTGCGATTCGGGGTTGCGGCCGGTTCTGCCGCCGTCATGACCGGCGGAACGGAACTATGCCGCCGCGACGACACCGAACGGCTCTATCGGGAAATGCAATGAAGTGATGTCTCCGCCTCTTTTCTCCGGCCGGGTGCGCGATCTATTCTGGGTCCGTGGCGCTTTGGAAACGACGGAGGCCGGCATCTGCCTCGACACGGGCCATGCTCAACTCTCCGGCGACCTGCGGACGGTCGCGCATAAGCTCTCCGGCCATCTTTGGATGATGCATGCGACAGACAATCACGGGAAGGGCGACGATCATCTGCCGCCGGGCGAGGGCCGAATCGACTGGCCTCGGCTGCTGCGGCAGATGGTTCGGATCGGATTCCATGGCGCGATCATCCTGCAGGTCGCCGGCCAGGCCGACCAGCACGCCACGCTCGACGGAGCCCGCCGTGCCCGCCGTGCCCGCCGTTTCCTGCGCGACCTTTCGCAGCGGGTGAACGGCTTGCATAGCCCCCAATAGCGAGATTCTGGAACCGATCGATCGCCCCAATCGCCGACCACGTATCGCAGCGAGGACCGCCGGACGACGCAAGAAGCCTTGCTACATCTCGTCGACAGGCGCTGACCCGCCGGCTTCGCATCACGATTGGACTGTCCTGCGATACTGGTGTGGCGACAGCCCCACGCGTTTCTTGAACGCCGCGCTCATGTATTCCACGTGGGTATAGCCGGCACGTAGAGCGATCTTGACCATGGTCAGGTCGGTCTCGGCCAGGAGTTGCTTCACCCGATCGATCCGCACGCGAACGATCTCCTCGTGCGGCGTGCAGCCGAGGAGCCGCCGGAACCGGGTTTCCAGCTCCCGGCGCGTCAACGGCACTTCCCGCAGTAAACCAGCCACGTTGATCCCCTCGCACGCCCGCGCGCGGATCAGCCGCACCGCCACGGCCACCTCGGGATCGTCGATGGCAAGAATATCGGTCGACTGGCGGGTGGCGATACCCACGGGCGGAACCCGATGGGCCTCCTCGCCGATCTTCTCGCCTGCCATCATGCGGGCCAGCAGCCCAGCCGCCTGATAGCCGGTGCGGTGTTTGTTGGGGATGACGCTCGACAGCGGCGGGAAGGCCAAGTTGCACAGCAACTCGTCGTTGTCCACACCGATGACGGCCACCTCTTCGGGCACGGCAATGCCCGCATCGCGGCAGGCGTCCAACAATTGCTGCCCCTTGATGTCGTAGCAGGCCATCACGCCGATGGGCTTGGGCAGCTTCCGCACCCAGGCCACCAGGCGCTGGTGTTCGCGCTGGTAGGATACGGGCTTTTCGGCCGTGGCCGTCGATTCATAGACGTAACACCCCGCGCCGGCCTGCTCGACCATTCGCTCGAAGTGTTCGCGTCGCCACTTCGACCAGTTGAACCGCGGCTCGCCGCAGAAGCCCAGGTGGCGAAACCCTCGCTGCAAGAGGTGGTCGACCGCCGCCCGGCTGAACGCCTCGTCGTCGGTTTCGACCCAGGGGATGCCCGGCAGGAGGCGCGCGGCACTGACGTCGACGGCGGGCAGGCGGGAGGCGGCCACGGCGCGGGCGATTTGGGTCGATTCGATGCGGGCAATGATCCCGTCGCCACTCCAACGTCTCAGCCAGCCCGGCGGGGCGGCGCCACGGCCCTGCTCCGGGAGATAGATCGACCAAGGCCGATGCTCCCGCACATAAGCGGTAATTCCCTGCAATAGACCCCGGCAATACTCGTTGGACGTTTCGATCAACAAGACAACATTCGGCAGGGCAGGCATAGGCGGGGTAGGCATCGGCATGATGTGGCTCCCAAGGCTGACGGGCTGAAGCGGCCGAGCATGCGTGATCGTGAACCGTTGTTTCGTTCCCGCGCGGAGCCGTTTCCGGCGCGCCCGCGGCGCGTATCGCGCCGAGTGTCGCCGTCGGCACCGGGAAAC
>SKZG01000375.1 GCA_007127495.1 Planctomycetales bacterium | reverse complement strand
TGACTGGTTCTATTAAACCTTCCACACGGCGACTAACGCGGCCGCAACCACCACCAGTATGGCGAAGGCGGCGGCACACCGCAACCGGCCCCGGTACCGGCCGCGGGTTGCCAGGTCGATTCTCAGGTAGCCGAGAATCACCGCCATCAGGGCGACGAGGCCGATCAACCAGCGCGCAATTGTCCCCGTGCGGGCTTGGACCACGGCGTCTCTCCAGAGGGCCGAAATGTGGCGGCGGGCAGCGGCGTCGAACTTCAGAAGTACATGCAAGTTCACCATGTCGGCATATTCCGATACCGGCTCCAAGGGAATGGCATCGGGCCCGGCCGCTGCCGACTGCCACGTCTCGGCAACGAGCTGTCCGAGCACGAAGTCCACCGGTAGCTCGAGACGAGCCGAATGCTCCGGCTCGAGATACAACGTGTACTGCGCCACCGCTCGGTTGACGGCCTCCTGGAACATCTCTCGCAGCAGCAGGTCGCGAGCGATCATCTGCCGCAACTCGTCGGGCGCCACCGCGCGCGGCAGGGGCTGGTTGATGGACGGCTCCGCCTCGTCGCGCGGGTAGGGCCCCACGCGAACGCGCGCCCAGTAGGCGTCCTCAAGGGTCCAAGTACTCCTGCCCTCAACCCACGCGGGCGCTTCACCGGGCGCTGAGTCGGAGTCCAGTTCGGCGGCGAGCGGCGGAGGCCCTTCCGGCGCCACGACATAGGCGTCGCGCAACGAGTGCTCGCGACGCATTTCCATTTCTCGCATTTCCACTACGCTATCGGACTGGACACCCCAAAACAGTGCGGCCGGGACAAACAACAGTGCGAACAGCCCTCCAATGGACAGCAGCAATACACCAGTGACGACGCGCGTTTTGGGATGGACCAGCAGGAGCACCAGTCCGACGATCCCGCCAAGGAGAATCAGGCCGAACAGAAGGAAGATCGGTAGTATCGTTATCGCCATTTTTGGTCCCTTCTCGCTTTCCGATCCAACTGCTTTTCCTCGTTTCTCCCGTCCACCTTTCCCGGGAAACTTCTCAGTGCACCTGCCCGGCGCGATGCCCCTCCAGGCGGCGGCGCTCGTGACGCGATATCCACGGGCTGCTCAACTGCACCGCGATGGCCATGATGGCGGCCACCATGGGCAGCCAGGCTTGAGGGAATCGCCACAACCCGGCCACGAAACCCGCCACGAGCACGCACAGGATGACCGGCCAGAACCGGAGGCGAGCCGGCCGCAACGGATCGGCCTGCCGCCACCAGCGAATCACGACAAAGAAGGTGCCGAAGGCGGCCAGGTAGGCCATCAGCAGCGGGCGGCCGTCGGCACCGTAGAAGCCTGAGGGCAATTCATAGGCAGGCGGCATCGGAAAGCCGGCCGCGGGCGCCAAATGGACCAGGAGGAACTGCCCCGTATGAAACGCGAATAGGCCCACCACCAGCCCAATCACCATCATCGCAAAGCGGCGCAGGATCGGCTCGCCGTCGGTGCCTTCCCACAGCTTCGATGGAATGAGGACCGCCCACGTGCCCGCCAGCCCGACCGTCAGCAGCCAGGCGGCTTGCTCCAGGCGCATCGTCTCAGCGTGGAAGCTGTGCAGGAGCGCGAGTACCAGGCAGGTGACGCCCACCACAAGAACGCTGCCAAGCATGGACGCCAGCAGGTCGGCCACGCGCTCGCGGGGCGATTTGACCACCGGGGCGGCCACGGCCTGCTCGCTTTCGCGATGCCCCGCACGGCGCGAGCTATGGCGTGCAATCGGGCGCGCCGGCGGCGTGGGCGCGGCCCCGTGCAGCATCGCCTCCAGCTCCGGTGGCGGCGCGACGGCCGGCGGCAACCCGCGGTCGCGAGGTGGCGTGGAAGACAGCACCAGCGAACGAATGAGCCGATACGCTCCATAAACGGCCAAGAGACCGATGACGATGGGCATCAGCGGGACCACGTTGGTGAGCAACACGAACAGTCCGACCAGGATGAGCACCACGCGCACCGGCGTACTCAGGTTTGCGGCCTGCCACGTGTGATGCAACCTGGCGACACCGTCGCGCACCGCGAGCCAAATCGGCTCTTCGTCGACCGCGACGGCCGTGACCGGCTGCGGCGGCCTCGCGCCCGAATCGTTTCCAGCCGAAAACCCGCCGGATGGCAACCGGCCCGAGCCCGGCGGCATGCGGTTGGGCGAGGGCAGCGCGGCCAGCATGAGGTCGACGGAGCGGTATCGTTTTTCCGGGTCCTTTTCCAGGGCCTTGGCAATTACGCTCCGGTAGGGTTCCGCCAAAGGAGCGAGGTCGGGCAGGGCGGTCAGGTGCTTCATGAGCACCTCGCCGACGCTCTCGCCATCGAATGGCACGCGGCCGGTCAGCAACTCGTACAGGATAATGCCCAGCGCGTAAATATCGATTTCCTTGCCGTAGCGGCCGTTGGCTACCTCCGGCGCCATGTAATGGACGGTGCCGACGCTTTCGGTATGCCCGCTGCGGCGGCTGCACGAGAGGAACTTCGACAGCCCATAGTCGCCCACCTTCACCACGCCTTCACTGGAGAAGATATTGCCCGGCTTCAGGTCGCGATGGACAATGCCGCGACTGTGCAGGTAAGCCACGGCCGCGGCAATGCCATGGAACCAAGCCACCGCGACCTCGCCTGGCAGCCCGTCGGCATGGCTGCGCAGGGCTTCCTCGAGGCTCTCGCCGGCCACATATTCCATCACGACCCAGGTATCGCCCCGGTCGTCCTGACGGATATCGTACAGGCTCAGCAGGTTGGGGTGATTCAGGTTCAAGCAGTGGCGGATACCGCGCAACTCGACGTCGAGGTTGCGGCGGATGAGTTTCAGGGCAACTTCCTTGCCGGAATCGCTCAGCGCGAAGTAGATCTCGCCGAACCCGCCCTGGCCGATCCCACGCTTGATCGTATATCCGGCCAACGGCCGCGCGCCGCTGGGGTACACGAATCGGGCCGGACGACCGGAGGCGAGCGAACCGGCCGGCGGGCTGGCGAATTCGGCGGTATTGCGCCCCTCGAGGTCCATGACGGCCACCTGATCCTGAATGTTCGACTTCGCTTGATTCCTAACCGTTCATGGGGGCTTCCCCTTCGCTTCGCCCCGCGAGCGGTTTCCTTGATTCTAACACAACCTCAACGTCGCGGGACGGGGTGCGTACGGGCCTGTCGCGGCAACTTCCCCCCCGCGGGCGTCATTCGATTGCCACGGCAAACTGGTCGCCGGCAATCCGCATGCCTCGTCCGACGCGGGCGTGGCGCCGGCATTCCAGTCCGTCGACTTCAAACGTCGCCCGACTCCGACACCGGCAGTACAACTCGTACCCGTGCCGATACAGAACCAACTCATCCGTCCAGGCTTCGCACACCACGTGGCTGTTCGGCTTGGGCCCCAGAAGGCACGAATGGGCCATGAGCAGGACGGCGTCGACGCCCGGCTCGGTCCGGTGCCGGCTGACGAAATCGAGCCGGGCCGTGGCGCTCAGGACGTGAGGGCGCCAAAATCGAAGCTGCACCGAATCGCCCAGCGTGATGATGCTGCCATCGTCGAGCGGAGCGATTCGGTTGACCGCTTCTCCATGGACGTAGGTTCGGTGCATGGCTTCGATCAGGTACGCCTCGCCGTCGCGTCGAATCCTTGCGTGCCGGCCGGACAGGTTGCCCAGGATGGGGACGGCCACTCCGTTCTTGCCGCTTGGCTGGCCGAGAACCACCGCGTCGGCCATGCATACCGAGTAGCCGCCCACCCCGTCGATCCACAGCATAAACTTTTCACCGTGCCGCGAACTCATGGTGTGGTGTCTCCCCAGGGCTGGTTACCGGCTGTCGGCCAAGTCGGCCTCGGTCGCCGTCCGACGGCCGAAGTACTCGGAAATCTGTTCGATCACGTTGTCCGGGCTGGGCTGATCCAACGGGATTTCCGGATGGAATTCGGTCTCGGCCTGCACCAATTGGTCGGCCACGTCGAGCCGCGTACGCAGGTCGGACATCAATGCCTTCACGCGGCCAAGCCGGCTGTCGTCGAAGTGGAACTGACTGGTGGTTTGGGCGGCGGCGATCATCTGCCGTCGGGCCTCGAGATTCTCCACTTCGACTTCAAGCTGCCGCCGTGCGGCCAACATGCCGTCGAGCCGCTGCCGCGCCGCTTGCAGGCTCCGCTGCCGTGCGGCGTGGATCTGCTCAAGACTCGCCAGCGTGGCATCGCCCGTCTTATAACGGTTGAACCGATTGGCCAGGTCGGCCCTGACCTGATCAGCCCCATAGGTGCGCCCGGCATAGGTGTACGTGTCCTTGCCCTGGGCCAAATCATCGGTCAGCCGAATGATTTGGCGCTTCTCCTGGGCCAACCGCTCCTTGGACCGTTCAAGACGCTCTTCCAGCCGCTTGACCTCGACTTCCTCGCGAGCGATCACGTGCAGGTTCTTGCGCACCTCGGGCGCGAGGTCGCGAATCATATTCCGCGCCCGGTCGATCTGGAATTCGACGGGCACGCTGTCCTGCACCGCTTGCTTCACATACCCTCCGGACGTGCGGAGGTAACTCCTGACATTGGTGCCGAACAGCACCACCGTGACGAGCACCAGCCCGCCCAACACGAGAATCGCTTTCCGGACCATGACAAACTCCTCCTTCTTCAATACCACTTGAAAGGGGTGAAACGAACCCGCGCACACTACAGCGCCCACCGAGGGGCACTGCACACAGGGGTACTTCGCCGCCGGTCGCCGCATCTTGAACTTTTTTTGGGCTCTTCCGTTTCTGGGTGCAGCACATCCCTTGTTTTCGGGACGGCACAGCGGCGTGTGCCTACCACACTACGCGGCCTGCACCTAGAAACGGGAGAGCCTTTTTTTTGGAAAGCCGCCGATGGCATCGGTTTGCGGGTTCGCTCCCCATCGGTTCCCCCTCTTTTCCGGGGCAAATGTGGGGATATGGGATACCCACATGCGGTGGGCTGACGAAACTCGCAAGCTGCTGCGTTTGTCTCTGTTGCGCTTCGGAATTCGGCGTACAATGTCTGACGTCTAGCGGTTCGAGTTGGTTCCCAGGCTTGGCTTGGCCCATTCGCGTGCGCGCTTCACGGACACCATGGAGAAGGCTTGGCAAATGCTTTCTGCGGTGGCCGGTTGGAGCAATGCGGCACTTGGCGAACCGCAGACATTGCTCCAACAGCGATTTCAGAAAGACTTCACACCATGGCACATCTCGCCTCGACGATCTGGAGAAGGGCACTTCCGGCCGCGCTGGCCTGGGCGGCCTGTAGCGCGCCGGTGGGCGCCGTCGAGGGGGGCGGCGCGCTCGTCGGCCCATCGACGAACCTGACCCACCGCATGATGGTCCTCGTGCTCCAGCTTGGCGTGGTGCTGTTCATGGCCCGGCTGGTCGGGCTGGCGTTCGAACGCGTGCGGCTGCCGGCCGTATTGGGCGAGCTGTCGGCCGGCCTGATCATCAGCCCCTACCTGCTCGGCGGCGTGCCGATCCCAGGATTCCCTCACGGATTGTTCTTTGTGCCGTACGGCGTGCGCGTGGGCGAGATTCCGGTCAGTCCCGAATTGTACGGCGTGGGGGCCTTGGCGGCCGTGGTCCTCCTGTTCATGGTCGGCCTGGAAACCGACCTGCGGCTATTCCTCCGCTACTCGGTGGCCGGCGCTCTGGTGGGCGTGGGCGGCGTGACCGTGTCGTTTCTCGGGGGCAACCTCTTAACCGTGGCGCTGGCGCCGCAAGTGGTCGGACGCGAACTCGGCTTCCTGGACCCGCTGTGCCTGATGGTCGGCGTCATCTTCACGGCCACGTCGGTGGGCATCTCGTCGCGAACCCTGGCCGAACAGCGCAAGCTCGATACCCCCGAAGGCGTGACCATCCTCTCCGGCGCGGTCATCGACGACCTGTTGGGCGTGGTCTTGCTGGCCGTCTCGCTCGGGGTGATCGCAGCCTCGGAGCATCCGGGGCAAGGAGTGCAGTGGTCCATCGTACTGCGCATCGCCGTGCAGGCGGTGGTCCTTTCAGCGGCGGCCACGGCCCTGGGCCTCATGGCCGCACGCTGGGTCGGCGGACTACTGAAGCTCTTCCGGCGCCCCACCGTCATTGCCGTCATGTCGCTCGGGTTGGCGTTGATCGTGTCGGGCTTGTTCGAGGGGGCGGGGCTGGCCATGATCGTCGGCGCCTATGTGACCGGGCTGTCCCTGTCGAAAACCGACCTGCGAAACGTCATCGTCGAGCGGCTGCACGTGCTCCAGGTCATGCTCGTGCCCGTCTTCTTCGTGGTGATGGGTATGCTCGTCGACGTGCGTCAACTGCTCAGCCCACACATGATGGTCCTCGGAGTCGTCTTCTTCGCCGTCGCGGCGCTGACCAAGCTGGTGGGTTGCGGGTTGCCGCCCATGCTGGCGGGGTTCACGCTTCGCGGTGGGTTTCGGATCGGCGCCGGCATGCTGCCCCGTGGCGAAATCGCCTTGCTCATGGCGGGCACGGCGCTGGCAGCCGGCGTGCTGACTCAGGAGATTCTCGGCATCATCGTGGCGGTGACGTTGCTCTCGGCGGTCACGGCGCCCCCGCTGATGATCCTCGCCTTTCGCGGCTCGGAGCCGGGGGTGCGCCGGCCGCCACCGCCTAGTGAAGACCGCGAAATCGTCTTCCGGTTCCCGTCGCGTGCCGTCGTGGCCATGTTGGCTGACAAGCTGGCGGCGAGTTTCGAGTCCGAGGGGTTCTACGTCCACCCGGTCGATCGCGAGGAAGGGCTGTATCAGTTGTGCAAGGACGACGTGCTGATCGGCTTGCGCGCCGCAGGCAACGAGGTGGTATTCACGTGCCAGCAGCGCGAGATCGTTTTCGTCCACACGGCCATGGTGGAAGTGGTGGCCGCCGTGGAGCAAACCATCCGCGAATTGCGCCGGCCGCTCGACGCGCGCGCCATCCAACGCGGCCTGCAAACGGCCGCGGCCGAGGGCGCCCCTGAACTGCCGGCGCAGGCGCTGCTGCGCGGGTATTTGCAAGTGGACTCGTTGCGACCCCGCCTGCAAGCCGACACGCGCGAGGGCGTCATCGAGGAACTGCTCGACGCGATTTGCGCCACCGGAGTGGTAGCCGACCGCAAGGCGGCACTGGAAGCCGTCCTGAGCCGCGAACACAATCTTTCGACCGGGCTGCAAAGCGGCATCGCGCTTCCGCACGCCCGCACCGAAGCCGTTTCCCGCCTAGCCTGCGCCGTGGGCCTGAAGCCTGACGGGGTCGACTTCGCCTCGATCGACGAGCAGCCGTCGCGGATCATCGTGCTGACCCTTTCGCCGCTCCGCGCGAGCGCCCCCTACCTACAGTTCATCTCGACGATCAGCAAGATGCTCAACGATCAGGGGCGCGCCGCGCTGCTGGCGTGCGATTCGGCCGCCGATATGTACGCCGTTCTGACCGGGGTGGGGATCCGGCCTCGCAAACACGCCTTCTGGCTCCGCGCCGGGGCCGACGCCGCCTGGCTGTCGAGCCTGAGCCCCGATCGCGTGGTGACCGACCTTGCGCCCATCTCGCGCAACGAGGTGATTGCCACCCTGCTGGCGCTGTGTGCGCGTGACGAGGCGATGCTGTCGGTCGACGAGGCTTGGCGGTCTGTTTTGGAGCGCGAAGCCGCGATGACCACGGCGGTCGGAAAGGGCTTGGCCTTTCCGCACGCGCGCACCGACGCCGTCGATCGCATGATCAGCGCGATGGCCATACTGCGGTCGTGCGTCGAGTTCGGTGCGCTCGACGGTGAGCCGGTCCGCATCGTGGTGCTCACACTGATGCCGCCTTCGGTCGCCGCCGAGTACACCGAGTTGGTGTCCCAACTTCTCCGCACCGCCGACGGGCCCGCCCGAGAACACCTCCTCGCGGCGCCCACACCGGAAGCCGCACTCCAAGTCCTCATGCCGTAGCGAGGCCGGGAAGCGTGTCGGCGTTAGAAGTCGTACCACAGGCCGAGGCCGATATGTTCCTCGAACGTGCGGAAGAACTGGTATTGGTCGCTCATCCCGTTGAAGTAATGCACGCCCATCCGGAATAGATTGCCGGTTTCGCCGCGCCACTGCCAGCCGGTTTGAACCGTGAAGTTGCCGCCGAAGTCGACCTCTTCGCGCAGCCGGCCGTTGACCGCGAGGAAGGGCGCGCCGAGAAAGCCGGACGGTTCCATGGGGCTGTAATCCACACCGAACTGGAACTCCCACGGTTCGCTGCCGCCATCCACCCACGGCGCGTACCCGACCTCGGCGTAGAGCCGTAGGTCAGGATGCGGGCGTAAGGCGAGGCCCAGCACCAGGGCGTCGCGAACGAAGTTCCGCCGTTCGGCGTCCGGGTGGGCCAACATGTACTCATCGCCCAAATGCGAACAAAGGTGATAGTAGCTGAATTTCCATTCCCAAGGCCCGCGGCGTAACGTGAGCGGAAAGCCGAAGCGGAAGTCGACGGAGACGAGATCCCGGTCGTTTTCCAGATCGAGACGCGGGAAGGCTGCGCCCTCGAAGTCCAATTGCCAACCCTCCGGCCAGGCGGCGTCGGTTGTACCGTAACGGATCAGCCCAACCCGCCCCCCAAGCGTGGAGTCCCAAAGCCATCCCAAGTTCCGGTCGTGGAACCACTGCGAACCCATACGCGGCTCACGTCCGCCGGCAAGGTACGACTTGTAAATGATGCCGTCGGGCGCGACCTGCCAGCTCCAGAAGGGGCTGGCCTGATAACCGCCGCTTGGCGTGGAAAACGTGCTTTGCATCGGCGCGATATGCGGCGGCGCCGTCGCGGCCGGGGCCGCAGAGGCATCGACCGCTTCGTCCCACGACGCCGCTGCGTGCAACGTGCCGAAATCGGACCCGGCTTGCACCAGTCCACAGGCTGGGTAGATAGCCGCCGCCAGGGTAGCCAGGCAAATCATCGTGTTGTGGCGCATCGCCGCCTCCCGGAAGATGAGGACACGTGAAGGAAGAGGCCCGGAGTTTAGCGTTTTTCACCACCATCCTGCAAGGCGTATTTTTCGTTCGGGCGAATCCGCGAATCCGGCAGGCGTCGCGCGGAAGGGGCTGGCGTGCAGGTTCGCCAAACGGTCCGCCTGCTCGCTGATGCCCCTCCGACGGCGGGCCGGATGCTCGCAATACAGTTCCCGAACCTTGCGCCTGTCCGGGAGGCCCTTGACCTCGGTCACGCGAAGATGGTAAATTATTGCAAAAGGTAAGCCAATGCAAGAAACGTGGATTCAAGCCAGACTGAAACAATTCGAAAACGTGTGCCGCCAGAAGGGGGTGCCGGTGACGATGCAGCGCCGGGCGATCTTGGAGGCGGTCTTACAGCGGGACGACCATCCAACGGCCGAGCATATTTACGAAACGGTCAGGCAACGCATTCCGCAGCTCTCCCGCACGACGGTGTACCGCGTACTCGACGCCTTGGCCGAATTGGGCCTCGTCCGGCGTCTCCACCACACCGGAACCGCCCGATTCGATGGCAACATGATCCGGCACCACCACCTGGTTTGCACTCAGTGCGGCACCATCCTCGACATGGAAGACGAAGCCCTCGACCAGCTTTCCCTGCCCGACCAAGGATTGCAGGGTTTTGCCATCGACGATTTTTCCATTTATTTCACCGGAACCTGTCCCGATTGCCGGAAACAAAAGGAGTGAACGCATGGCCCGATACGAATGTTCTGTTTGCGGGTACATCTACGACGAAGACGAGGAAGGCGCCGGCTGGGACACCTTGCCCGACGATTGGGCGTGTCCACAATGTGGCTCCGACAAGTCCCTTTTCAACCCATTGGAGGAGAAGCCGGCCGAGGCCGATCGAGGCGAACCGGCCGGCGCCGAAGCCGAGGTTCGGGCTGCTCCCGATTCCGCCCGACCCGCGTCCGGCGACGCGCCCGCCCCAAAGAACACCGCGATGGAACCGACCGTCGAGTTCATCCATGCGCTAGCGAGGCACGGACTGGATCAGACGGGGCACCATGGGCCGCTCGGGGCGATGGGCGTGCCCAGGCCGACGCTTCCACAATGGGACGACATCCAAATTCTCCCTGCTCAACTGGCAACGAAACCGTTACCGGAAGACACCGGTGTGGGCACCGAGTTGACGATCGGTCCGAACGCCGCAAAGCCCCTCCGGCTGAAAATACCGCTGTTCGTTTCCGACATGAGCTTTGGCGCCCTGTCCCAGGAGGCCAAGACGGCCCTGGCCAAGGGCGCTGAGCTGGCGGGTACGGGCATCGCTTCCGGCGAAGGGGGCATGTTGCCGGAAGAGAACGCCGCCAATTCCCGATACCTGTTCGAATTGGGATCTGCCAAGTTCGGTTATTCCGAAGAGCTTCTGCTGAAGGTGCAAGCGTTTCATTTCAAGGCCGGGCAGGCAGCCAAGACGGGCACGGGCGGGCACCTTCCAGGCAACAAGGTCACGGCCAAAATCGCTCAGGTGCGCGGCTTGCCTGAAGGCCGGCCGGCCGTTTCGCCGACCGCCTT
This sequence comes from Planctomycetales bacterium, assembly GCA_007127495.1. Taxonomy (GTDB): domain Bacteria; phylum Planctomycetota; class Planctomycetia; order Pirellulales; family Thermoguttaceae; genus PWXP01. Next base: position 11,162 of record SKZG01000375.1, on the reverse strand, counting down.
CGCTGACCTGACCACACCGGCCGACTATCGCCGCTTCGCCGACCGGGTGCGCGAGATCACCGGCGGCATACCGGTCGGCATCAAGCTATCGGCACAGCGCGTCGAGGCCGACATCGACTTCGCGCTGGAAGTTGGCGTCGATTATCTGATTCTCGACGGCCGCGGCGGAGCGACCGGCGCGGCGCCGCTGCTGTTCCGCGACAACATCTCCGTGCCCACAATTCCCGCACTCGCGCGCGCGCGCCGCCACCTCGACGAAAATGGCCGGGACGACGTCACGTTGATTGTCACCGGCGGGCTGCGAACGCCGGCCGACTTCATCAAGGCGTTGTGCCTCGGAGCCGACGGCATCGCCCTGGCCAACGCCGCCATCCAGGCCGTCGGGTGCGTCTCGGCCCGAATCTGCCATACCAACAACTGCCCCTCGGGCGTTGCCACCCAGCAAGAGGGCCTGCGGGCACGCCTGAACGTCGACGAGTCGGCGGCGCGGCTGGCCCGCTTCCTCACGGCCTCGGTCGAACTGATGCAGGTTATGGCCCGCGCATGCGGGCATAGCCGGTTGAGCCGGTTCAACCGTGACGACCTCGGCGCCTGGAAGCGCGAAATGGCCGAGCTGGCCGGCATCCAGTACACTGGAGTCGGATCGCCGTCGTCGGAACCGCCGGCGATAGGTGTCGCGAAAATAAGTATCTCACCACCCCAACAGGAGGAAACCAGTCGCATGTCAACCCAAGAGAATCTTCAAGCGGCATTCGCGGGCGAGAGCCAGGCGAATCGGATGTACCTGGCCTTCGCCAAGAAGGCCGACGCGGAAGGCCACCCGCAAATCGCCAAGCTCTTCCGCGCGGCCGCGGCGGCCGAAACGGTGCACGCCCACGCCCACCTGCGCGTGTTGGGCGGCGTGAAAGACACTCAAGCCAACCTGCAAACCGCCATTGAAGGCGAAGGACACGAGTTCAAGAGCATGTATCCCGGGTTCATCCAGGAGGCCGAAGCCGAAGGCAACAAGGCCGCGCTTGCTTCGTTCCGCAACGCCATGGCGGTGGAGGAAATTCACCACGATCTCTACAGCGAAGCGCTAAAGACGCTGACCGCCGGAAACGATTTGCCCGAAGCCGGTATTCACGTGTGCGACGTGTGCGGCAACACGGTCGTGGGAGAAGCGCCCGACAAGTGCCCCGTATGCGGGGCGCCGAAAGCCCGGTTCCAAGAGGTAACCTAAGTCCCAAAGTCACTGCTCGCGGAGTAACCGTTCACGGGCGACTGTCCGCTTCAGGCCACCGGTGGGCGCTTCCGTTTTCAGTTTGCATAAGGAAGCAAATCGCGTGAACCGCACTAAACAGACCATCCACGTCGGTCTTACCGGACGTAGCTACGACATCCGCATTGGAACGGGAAACCTCCATTCGGCAGGCGTCTTTCTCACCGGTCTTGGAAAGACCTCGCACGCCGTGCTGATTACCGACGACAACGTGCGCAGCCCTCATGCCGACACGGTGGCCGCCAGTCTGGCCGAGGCGGGGGTCGAAGTCGATATGATTGTTGTCGACCCGGGCGAGGCCGGCAAAGCGATTGACGTGGCCGCCGGCCTCTGGAGCGGGCTTCTGGAACTGGGCGCCGACCGGAAGAGCGTCGTGGTGGCCGTCGGCGGCGGCGTGGTGGGCGATTTGGCCGGGTTCATCGCCGCGACCTTCATGCGCGGGGTGCGGTTTTTCCAGGTGCCCACCACACTGCTGGCCCAGGTCGATAGTTCCGTGGGCGGGAAGGTGGGGATCAACCTGCCGGAAGCCAAAAATATGGTCGGCGCGTTCAAGCAGCCCGAAGGCGTGCTGATCGATACGGCCACACTCGATACGCTCCCCGACCGCGAATACCGCGCCGGCCTGGCCGAGGTGGTCAAATACGGCGTGATTCTCGATGCCAACTTCTTTGCCGAGTTGGAGGCCCAGGCCGACGCCATCGACCGGCACGATCCCGACGTACTCGTCCGCATGGTCGCCCAATGCTGCCGCTTGAAGGCCGACGTGGTCGAGCAGGACGAGTTCGAGACGAAGGGCGTGCGGGCCGTGTTGAACTACGGGCATACTTTCGCGCACGCGTTCGAGGCGTTGAGCGGCTACGGCGAGGTGCTGCACGGCGAGGCGGTTGCCATGGGCATGCTGTGCGCCTCGCGCTTGGCCGAACGCCTAGGTCGAGTCGACGCCGAAGTGACGGCCCGCCAGCGACAGCTTCTGGAGCGGCTGCGCGTTGTCCACGAGCCGCCGCCGCTGCCCCCCGACCGCATCCTGGAAACCATGATGCACGACAAGAAGGTCGAGCACGGCCGGCTCCGCTTCGTCCTGCCCAGCCGGATAGGGCACGTGGAACTGGTTAGCGACGTGCCCGAGGAGCACGTCCGGGCGGCGCTGGAGCCGTAGTGGGGGCCGCTTTCCTAAAGCGGCACGCGCCGCTCGCGCAACCACGACTCGGTCAGGTATTTGCCCACGAGCAGGTCGGCTGCGCGGGCATGGATGCTTTCGGTCAGGCGGAACGGTTGCCACTCGCCGCCAAGCCCCTCGGAAAGCTCGCCGAGCCAACGGCGGACGAGTTCGTCGGCATCGACGGTGCAATGGGCAAGCTCCCCGACACCCGGCAGATGCCGCGCAGCGCCGGAAGCCGCCAGCAACACGCTTCCGTGCTGCAAGACCGCACCCCGGCGCCGGCGCTGGGCACTACCGGTGACCTTCGAGCCGCCGGCCAGAACGTCGCCGGGGGCGCGCCGCTCGAAGCACAGGAACGGCTCGTTGGCCGGCTTCGCCCCACCGGCCACAAAGAGCTGCCCCGCCAGCCCCCACTCCCCCAGGATCGCCACCACGCTGCGGTGTACGGTGCCGTACAGGTCGTCGCGGCTGCGGGCTAACGGATGGTGGCGCGGCAGGACGACGCTGTAGGTCAACTCGCGATCGTGAAGGATCGCACCGCCACCGGTCAGGCGCCGAACCATCGTCAGGCCGCGCTGCCGATACCGGCGTGCCTGCTCTTCGTACTCCTGGAAGTAGCCCAACGATAGGGTCGGCTCTTGCCACTGGTAGAACCGCCAGTATGCGCGCCCACTTTGCGCCGCATCGTCCAACAAGGCTTCATCAACGGCCATATTCCACGGGCCGGCCAGCGGCGGATCGATCAGCAGATGGTAGGCGGAAGACATAGCGAAGGTGTCAGGGGCAAGGGGTGGCGAGTTGCTTGTGAGGTTGTTCAGACGCCAAACGCCAATATGCAATGCCAAGCATAAACTGCAACCAGCAACCAGCAACCAGCCACCAGCAACCAGCAACCAGCAACCAGCAACCAGCAACCAGCAACCAGCAACCAGCAACCAGCAACCAGCAACTAGCAACTAGCAACTAGCAACTAGCAACTAGCCACCAGCCTTCAGCACGGGCTGCCGTGCGGCTTGGACCTCATTGGGCCGGCTGACGGGCGTGGTATGCGGGGCATCGTGCAACCGGTCGGAGGGTTCCTCGGTAATGCGGAACAGGGCCTCGACGAACGCATCCAACGTGGCTTTGCTCTCCGTCTCGGTCGGCTCGATCATCAGGGCCTCGCGCACAATTAAGGGGAAATACACCGTCGGGGCGTGCATGCCGCGGTCCAGCAACCCTTTGGCGATGTCCATGGCCGTGATGCCGCGCCGCGCCTTCAAATCGGAAGCCGTGGCGACGAACTCGTGCATGCACCGGTCGCCATGCGGCACCGGCAGGAACGGCTTGACCCGGCTGAGCAGGTAATTCGCGTTGAGTACGGCATTCTCGGAAACCTGCCGAAGGCCGTCCGGCCCGTGAGTCAGAATGTAACAGAACATGCGTACCAACACGCCCGTGTTCCCGAAGAATCCGCGCACACGGCCGATCGACTTGGGCCGATGCTCGTCCAGCCGGAACCGTTCGCCGTCCCGGACCACCACCGGCGAAGGAAGGAACGGCGTCAGTGCCTCGGTTACCGCAATGGGCCCAGCGCCCGGGCCGCCGCCGCCGTGCGGGCCGCTGAAGGTTTTGTGCGGGTTGAAGTGCATCAGGTCGGCTCCGAAGTCGCCCGGCCGGGTCTTGCCCAGAATGGCGTTCATATTGGCGCCGTCCAAATACACCAAGCCTCCCACGTCGTGTACCATGCGGGTGATTTCGCTGATTTGCCCTTCAAACAATCCCAGCGTATTGGGGTTGGTGATCATCAGCACGGCCACCTGCCGGTCAAGCTTCGCTGCGAGGTCGTCCAGGTCGACAAACCCCTCGGCGGTGCTGGCCACGGAAACCGCGCGGAAGCCGGCCATGCTCGCGCTGGCCGGGTTGGTTCCGTGGGCACTGTCGGGCAGCAGGACCACGCTGCGCTGCTCGCCACGGTCGCGCAGGTACGCCGCGGCCACCAGCAGAGCCGTCAACTCACCCTGCGCACCCGCCGCCGGTTGCAGCGATACACCCGGCAGCCCCGCAATTTCCGCCAGAAACCCCTGGCAGTGGTACAGCAGTTCCAGCATGCCCTGGATCGACGCCTCGGGCTGGTACGGATGCAACTCGGCCAGCCCCGGCAGCGAGGCCAGCCGCTCGTGCCGCTTCGGGTTGTACTTCATCGTACACGACCCCAGCGGGTAGAAGTGCGTATCGACCGACATGTTCCACTGCGAGAGGTTCACGTAATGCCGCACCACGTCCGGCTCCGAAAGCTCCGGCAGCGGGGGCTTGCTTTCACTGAGCGCCTCGGCCGGTAGCAGCTCGCCAAGGGGGCGCTCGGGCACGTCGCAGGCGGGCAGGCGCACGGCGACGGCCCCGGGACGGGAAAGTTCAAACAGAAGTTGGGTCGCTTGCTGGTTTCGCATAGTCGGCTTTCTCGTGCCCTCGGCACGTCGCAATGCCACGTGCGAGCGGCACCGGGCCGTCGCCTCGCAGCAACCTCCTCTCAAACTCACCTTACCGCATGGGCGGGCCCTGTCAATAGGCCCCGGTTCCAGTCTGAGCTACCCGAGGTGTGCGGGCAGGGGGGCTTCGCGGCGTAGGCCTTCGTTCGTGGGCTCATTCTGGAAAGAGAAGATTCGCTTCCCGATAACCGGTCTTGCGGCGTTTGGGGCATCTCGGTATCTTGCGCCCTCCGTTCCGTTCCCTCGGCGCAACGGCTGTGCCGAGGGTCCCTTTTCAGCAAGTCCATTTGCGGAAGCGAGGCCAGGAACCCGTGCCTACTTTTACCCCCAACCCTCAGCGTAGGGTACCCAGGCGTTGCGAATCCAAGCTCGCGTGGACGACGCTTCTGGCATGCGTTTGGGCATCCGGATGTAACCACTTCGATGCGCAAGCCCGCAATGCCGAAGGCGTGCGGATGTTCCAGCAAGCCCGATATCACGAGGCGCTGCGGCACTTCCAGGACGCGAATTACGCCGATGCGAAGAATGTCGATGCGTACTACAACCTTGGGGCAGCGTACCACCGTATTGGGGTTTTGGAGCAGAACGAAACGTACCTGCGGCAGGCCGAGAACTACTACGAAATGGCCATCGCCCGCGCCGAAACCCACGCCGAGGCGTACCGGGGGCTTGCCGTGTTGCTGGCCGATCAAGGTCGAACTCAGGAGGCGTTTACCTTGCTGCAGGGCTGGGTGGATAAGCGACCGGAATCGGCCGATGCTCGGATCGAGCTGGCCCGCTTGAATGAAGAGTTCGGCGACCGTTCGCAGGCGGAAAGCAAGTTGACCGAAGCCTTGGCAATCGACCCGAACAGCGGCCGTGCCTGGGCAGCCTTGGCGCGGTTGCGAGAGCAATCGGGCAATCAAGAAGCGGCCCTGCGCGGTTACGAACGGTCGCTTTGGCAGAATCGCTTTCAGCCCGAGGTGGCACAGCGCATTACCGACTTGCGGTCGCGTGCTCAACCGGGGTACATGATGGACACCCCGCCGGGCGCTACGCGGTTGGTCGATCAGGCCCCCCCGACGCTTCGCTGAGCGCGGGGGTTGTGCCCTGCCGCTTGACGGCTAGAATCTAAGGGCTCGCGAGTGCGGTTGCTCGCAACGCGTCCGTCATACAATTTCCGGCCCTTCCGTTTCTAAGTGCAGCCCGCTTCATTGTAGTAGGCACACGCCGTGTGCCGTCACGGCAACAAAGGCTGGCCTGCTCTTAGAAACGGAATCGCCCAATTTCCTCGTGCCCTGCGCGAGGTCAAGTTGCCTTCCTTCTACTACTTTCGCGGTGCATACTATGTCAAAAATCATCGTTTTGGATCCCCTTTCGCAAGACGGCCTCGACCTGCTCGACTCGTCCGGAAACATTGAATACGAGGTTCAAACGGGCCTTTCCGGCGAGGCGCTGCACGATGTCCTGCTGCAATTCGACGGCGCCATTTGCCGTAGCGGCGTGAAACTCACCGCCGATGTCCTCGAAGGCAACTACCGCCTCCGCGCCATCGCGCGGGCGGGCGTGGGAACCGACAACATCGACCTCGAAGCCGCCACCCGGCACGGCATCGTTGTCATGAACACGCCCGGCGGAAATACCATCTCCACCGCCGAGCACGCCATCGCCCTGATGATGGCCCTGTCGCGAAATATCCATCCGGCGTATCAAAGCCTCCTGGAAGGGCGATGGGACCGCAAGAAATATACGGGCGCCCAACTGGCCGGAAAGACCTTGGGCATCGTCGGCCTCGGGCGTATCGGGCAGGCCGTGGCCCAGCGGGCGCTGGCCATGGAGATGCGCATTTTGGGCTACGACCCCTTCCTGCCGGCGTCGCGCGCGAAGGAGTTGGGAATCGAGCCGTGCCAGTCGACCGATGAAATGCTCCCCCTCGTCGATTACTTCACCGTCCACACGCCGCTAACCGACGAAACCCGCGACATGATCAGCACGAGGGAAATCGGTCTTATCAAGAAAGGCGCACGACTGATCAATTGCGCACGCGGCGGTATCTTCAACGAGGAGGCCCTGGTTGAAGGGCTCAAGAGTGGGCAACTGGCCGGGGTGGCCCTCGACGTGTACCCGAAGGAACCCTGCACGGCGAGTCCCCTGTTCGGAATGCCCGGCGTCTTGTGCACGCCGCACTTGGGCGCCAGCACGGAAGAGGCCCAGACCAACGTTGCGGTCGAGGCGGCCGAACTGCTGATCGACTTCTTCACTACCGGGGCGATTAAGCAGTCGGTGAACATGTCGCCGCTGGACCCGAAAACCCTGGCCGATTTGCGCGGGTACCTGAACGTCGCGTGGCGGCTGGGGCTCTTGCTGGCGCAAATGGATCACCGTCCGCCCACCCTGTGCCGCCTTGGCTACCAGGGCGGAGTGGCCAAGAAGGATACCCGGCTGCTCTCGGCCGCCTTTGCCGCCGGATTGCTGGAGCACGCCCTGGACACCGGAGCGAATATCGTCAATGCCGAGGTCATCCTGCGCGAACGCGGTATCGAACTCCAGGAACAGCGGTCGGCGGAACTCGGCGATTTCAGTTCGCTGATCACCGCGGAAGTGACCACCGAACAGCAGACGTCGATTGCCGCCGGCACGATTTTCGGCAGCAATATGCCGCGCCTGGTCCGAAAGGGCGATTGCCAGGTCGAAAGCCGCCTGGACGGCATTCTGATGGTCTTCAGCCACCGCGACCAGCCAGGCGTCATCGGCAAGTTGGGCACGGTGTTTGGCAGGCACCGTCTAAACATCGCACAAATGTCGGTAGGCCGCAGTACCGACAAGCCCGGCGGAGAGGCCATTGGCGTGCTCGCGCTGGATTCCCCGCCGCCGGCCGAGGCGCTGGCCGAGGTGTTGGCGCTTCCGGAAATGTCGAATGCCTGGGTCGTGAAGCTCCCGCCGGCGGACAAGACCCCTTCCTGGATGGGCGGCTGACTTTTTTGGAAAAAAGACGGGCTCTTCCGTTTCTAGGTGCAGGCCGCTGCAATGTAGCAGGCACACGCCGTTGTGCCGTCCCCAGGAAGAGCAGTCTGCCAGCTAGAAACGGAAGAGCAAAAAAGTATGCACCTGCGCAAACGGTAACGTATGGTTGATGCAAAGGGTGGGACGGATCGAGCGGCCTAGCATGGAGGGCCGCGCCCCCCCTGTGGGTGCATTCTATCTGGATGGAGACGATGATCAGCATTTCCCTTGAGGATCGTGTGTTTACGGCATTGCAACACAGCCCTCACGTCGCACGACGCAACCTCCGTTTCGAAACGCACGACGGCCGCGTCACGCTTCGCGGTGTGGTAGGCAGCTATTTTCAAAAGCAGATGGCTCAAGAGGCCTTGCGGTACGTCGACGGCGTCCACGAAATCGCCAACGAGCTTGAGGTGTCAGCCGTCTGAGATGAGAGGATCGTGGAGCGGCCGGGTGACTACCCGTGGTCGAGTTTCGCCGCCCGAGGAATGTTCGGCCTTCAACTACAGCGTGTCGGCCCGTTCCTCTTCGGCGCGTTCGCCCAAATTGCCGTACCGATGGTAGTCGATGCAAACCGATTGCTCTTCGAGGTACCACAGGAGTTCGATTCGGCCGATGGCCTGAACTGGGGCGGAGGCGATGTACGTGCCGGCTTCCGCGGCGGCCCGGTGGATGACGTCGCTCACGCGGTCCGGGGCGGCGTAACGGAGACGGTCGGTTTGTCCCTTCGTGATGACCTCGGCCAGTCGCTCGTCGCTTTCCTCGACGAACTCGATGGCCGCCGCCCACCCGTGCGTCAACTCTTCGAGCAGCGAGATGACCGGCGACTCGAAGTTTTCCGGTAGGCTCACCGTCACCTGACAGCCGGCGGCGGTTCCCGCAGCGACGCGCGCGAACGTGTCGAACAGCGAATCGCCCGCGTCGATACGAACGCGGAGGTGGTGGACCGGCAGGTAGCGGCGGAGATTGTCCTGCCCGATGAGTCGGAAGTGGTCGTGGTCGCGGCCGAACTCTTCGGCCATCGCGAGACTGTACGATTCGATACCGGCCACACACTCCCGCAATTCGTCTTCCGGCCAATCGCCGGGCGACTCTGCAAGGCCGGCCACTCGATCGCGCAGCTCGGCCAGGCGAGGATTGCCGACAGCGTCGGCCCTCGGCGGCCGACCATCGGGCGCGAAGTCCATCAGTTGTGCTACGTAGTTCGGCCCGCCTGCCTTGATTCCGGGTCCGAACGCGCTCTTGCCCATGCCGCCGAACGGCTGGCGCAACACAATGGCGCCGGTGGTGGGCCGGTTGAGGTACAGGTTTCCGGCGCCGATCCCTTCGAGCCACATCCGCTGTTCGCGGTCGTCGAGCGATTCAAGGCCGCTGGTCAGTCCGTAACCCGTGGCGTTGACCATCGCGATGGCCTCATCGAGTTTTTTGAACCTCATGACGCCGAGGACCGGCCCGAACAGTTCGGTCAGATGCGTGAAGCTATCCGGGCGGACGCCCCACTTGACGCCCGGTGTGACCAGGTTGGGGTTGTGTTCGTCAAGGTGGGGCATCAGGGCCCAGGTCTCGCCCGGCTCGAGTTCCTTGAGCCCCCGCTCCAGCACGCCGGCGGGCGGGCGGATGAGCGGGCCCATCTTCGTGGGCAGGTTCCAGGCGGAGCCGACCTCCATGCTGCCCACCGCGTCGACGAGCGTGCGGCGGAAGCTCTCGTCGTCGTACACTTCTTCCTCCAACAGCAGCAGTGACGTGGCCGAGCATTTCTGCCCGCTGTGGCTGAAGGCTGAGTGGAGCACGTGCTTGATGGCCTGGTCGCGGTCGGCCATGGCAGTGACGATCGTGGCGTTCTTGCCGCCGGTCTCAGCGAGGAGGTTTATTTGCGGTTTGTCTCGGAGCATCCGCCGTGCCGTGTCGGTGCCCCCGGTGAGGATCACAACGTCGACCTCGTCGTGCGAGACCAATTGCCGGCCGCCGGTTGCCCCGGAGCAGGGGATCAGTTGCAGCGTCCTGCGCGAGATGCCGGCGTTCCAGAAGCACTCACACAACCGATGGGCCACGAGCACGGTATCGGAGGCCGGCTTGAGAATCACGGTATTGCCGGCCGCTAGGGCCGCCGCTACGCCCCCGCAGGGGATGGCGATCGGAAAATTCCACGGCGAGACGACCACCACCACGCCTTTGCCGCGAGCCTTGACGCCCGGCTGGTCGAAGAAGTGGGCAGCGGCCTTGGTGTAGAACTCGACGAAGTCGACCGCCTCGGATACCTCGGGATCGGATTCGAGGATCGTCTTGCCGCCGTCGGCCAATGCGGCGCCGATCAGGTCGGCCCGAGCGGCGCGGATCTCGTGCGCCGCCCGCCGCAGAAACTCGGCCCGCTCACCGTGCGGCATCGCCCGCCACTGGTCCGCATCGGCTGCGGCGCAGGCAACCGCGCGGGTGATGTCGGCCTCGTTCGCCTCGCGATAGCGTCCGACGACGCACCCGGGGCGCGACGGGTCGAGGCACTCTCGGATGCTGCGTGCTTCGGTGATTTCCTGACCGGCCACGAACAGGGGGATGTCGGCCGCCCGGTCGTCGCATCGCCCGGACCACTCCCGAACGATTTGCTCGGCCCAGTGGCCGTTGTGGGGCAGGGAGAAGTCGGTGTCCGGCTCGTTGGTGAACTCGTGCCATGGGCGCCCGTCGTCGGCCGCCGGTTCGACCGGCTGGTTGCGGTCCTGTGTTCGCCGCGGTTGCGTTGGAAGCGTGTCGATGGCCGCGAAGCTGTCGAGGAACTGCTCCTCCAGCCGCCGCCAGTCGTCGCTGCCCACACGGACCTTAAAGGCGTGGGCGAGGAAGTTGTCCGGGCCGGTGTTCTCGTCGAGTCGGCGGACGAGGTAGCCGATCGCGTGGATGAAGTCGGCCTTATGGCACGCCGGCGCGTAGAGCAACAGGTTCTGCGTCAACTCGAACAGGGCCCGCCGCTGGTGGTTGGCCATGCCTTCGAGCATCTCGAACTGCACGCGGTCCAGGGCCCCGGCCTCGACGGCGGCCTGCAACCCGAAGGCCAAGTCAAACAGGTTGTGCGACGCCACGCCGATCTGCACCGCGGCGAGGTTTTCCGGTTTCATGCCCTCGATGAGCATGCGTTTGAAATTGGCGTCGGTTTCGCGTTTCGTCTTCAGTGGGGCCTGGGGCCAGCCGCGGTGGGAGGCCTCGACCCGCTCCATCTCCATGTTGGCACCCTTGACCAGCCGCAAGGTAACCGGCGCGCCACCGGCCGCCACGCGCCGCCGGGCCCAGTCGTTCAGCCGCAGTT
>SKZG01000064.1 GCA_007127495.1 Planctomycetales bacterium | reverse complement strand
TCCTGTGAACGGCTATTGGGCACTCAGCTTGCGGGCGCTCTCCAGTTGGCCTGCGGCGCCCAGCTTCGTGTTCTTGTGGAGGATGTAATCAGCGTAGGCGGGCATGAACTTCTTGCCCGGCGTGCGGGGGTCGAAGTCCTCGGGCTGGTCGCGGAACGATTCGCGATAGATGGCGCACCAAACCAACCGGCCGTCGGTGTCGATGTTGATCTTGCACACGCCCATCTTGGCGGCGGGCAGGTACTGTTCTTCGGGCACGCCGCTGGAGCCCTTCATGGCGCCGCCGGCGTTGTTGATCCGATCGACCCATTCCTGCGGCACACTGCTGGAGCCGTGCATGACCAAGGGGAATCCGGCGGGCACGGCCTTTTGAATCTTTTCGAGCACGTCGAGGCGAAGCCCCTGCTTGCTGGCGAACTTATAGGCCCCGTGCGACGTGCCAATGGCCACGGCCAGCGAGTCGCAGCCGGTCTTTTCGATGAATTCGGCGGCTTCGGCCGGATCGGTCAGCTTCACGCTGCCGACGATGTCTTCCTCGACCCCGCCGAGCTGGCCCAATTCGGCCTCGACCACCACGCCCTTGGCATGGGCGGCTTCGACCACGCGGCGCGTTATTTCGATGTTCTTCTGGAACTCCTCGTGCGAGGCGTCGATCATCACCGAGCTGTAAAAGCCGCTCTCGATGCAGTCGTAGCACGCCTCTTCCGTGCCGTGGTCCAAATGGACCGCAAAGATCGACTCCGGGAACACTTCATCGGCTGCGCGGATCATGGCCTCGAGGAACCGCTTGTCGGTGAAACCTCGGGCGCCGCGGGAAATCTGGAGGATGAACGGGGCGCTCTTGGCCGGGTCGATCGGATCGTCGTTCGACTTCGATTTCCCCAAATTGCCGCGGAACAGACCCACCGTTTGCTCCAGGTTGTTGATATTGTAAGCGCCCACGGCGTACTTGCCGTAGGCATGCCGGAACAGTTCTTTGGTTGTGACAATCATGACTTCCAAGTTCTCCTGTAACAACGTGAAAACCCCGCCGGTATCGTTTGCTGCGTGCGATGCCAGTTCCCCGCAGACAACTTGGCCACGATGGGGATACCGCACTCGGGCGGGACGGTTAACGATCTCCAAAAAGAGGTGGTGAAACCCCCATTTGTTCTGCCGCTCGGGGCACCAACTCCCCCATTCGGGTGACGGCCCCCGTTTTCAAACGCACTCGTCGATGGTAACGCGCGAGGCGAGAGCGTTGATTGAAGGCCGCATTCTATCGCGTGTCGGGCAAGCCCGCCAGGGGTGCCCTCGGCCCAGAAGCCATCGACCCGGCATGGCCCAGGACCGACCAGGCCGGAAACCGGCGAGCAGGGTTGACGGATTGGCCGGGAAGCGTTTCAATAGGGTATGGCTGCGTTGGTTGCGCGCGGCGTTCGCGCGCTTCCCGACCGAACACTCAACCACTTATGGAAGCTCTGGTAGCCATGTCTACGGCACACGAGGTGCAACCGCAGGTTCAACTTGCGCTGAGAAGCAGTCCCTTTTACGAACTCCGCGAACTTCAGGTGGAGCCGGTGCAGGATGCCCTGTTGATTTCGGGATCCGTATCCAGCTTCTACTACAAGCAGTTGGCCCAGGAGGTGGTGCGGTCCGTATCCCATGAAATCGACGTGGTCAACTCGATTCACGTTCGGTAGCTGTGCGTGCCGCTTCCCTCCCGGCGAACGACCCTCGCAGATGTTCGGCGAGGAACTCTTGGACATAAAGGTTAGGACAAACTCCCATTTTCTTGTGAGGTAAGCAACGATGCAATCACCACCCATCCGGCGTGCTTTGATTAGTGTGAGCGATAAACTGGGCCTGGCCGGGTTCGCCCGGGGCCTTCTCGAGTGCGGCGTGGAAATCTTCAGCACCGGGGGCACGCGGCGCCACCTGGAAAGTGAAGGAATCGCCGTGCGCGACATCGCCCAATACACCGGGTTCCCCGAGATGATGGATGGGCGGCTGAAGACCCTCCATCCGGCGGTCCACGGCGGCATCTTGTGCCGGCACGATCGCCCGGACGATATGATCGCGCTGACCGAGCACGGCATCGTCACATTCGAGTTGGTGGTGGTGAACCTGTATCCGTTCGAGACGACCGTTGCGCGCGAAGACGTCACGTTCGACGAGGCGATCGAGCAGATCGACATCGGCGGGCCGACCATGGTTCGCGCCGCGGCCAAGAATCATGCTTTCGCTACCATCGCCACCAAGACGGAGCAGTACGGCGAGATTCTCGAGCAGGTGAAGGCGCACGGCTGCACCACGTCCGAACTCCGACGCAAGCTGGCCGCCGAGGCGTTCGACCACACGGCACGATACGATCGGGCCATTGCCGACTTCTTCGTCGGCGCGAAGGCCGAGGGCCCATTTCCGGGCACCGTTCACCTCGCGCTGCGCCGCCGCGCCGCGCTTCGCTACGGCGAAAACCCGCACCAGCAGGCCGCATTGTACGCCGTGGCGCAGCCCTCGGGGGCCAACCTCGTTTCGGCCATGCAAATTCACGGCAAGGAACTGTCCTACAACAACTTGCTCGACCTGGACAGCGCGCTGACGATGGTGCGCGGGTTCCGCGATCCGGCCGCGGTTGTGATCAAGCACAATAACCCCTGCGGCGCCGCCGAGGCGGCCACCCCGGCCGAGGCGCTACGGCAGGCGATGGCCGGCGATCCGCTCAGCGCATTCGGGTCCGTGCTGGGGTTGAACCGGCTGGTGGACGCCGCCACGGCCGAAGTGCTGTGCGAGCCCGGGCTGTTCATCGAGGCCATGGTCGCGCCCGATTTCGACGTCGAAGCGGTCGAGTTGCTTACCACGCGGCCGAAATGGAAGGCGAACGTCCGCCTGGTCAAGGTCGGTCCGATGGAAGCTCCCACGGAGGCCTGGTCGTATCGCTGCATCGAAGGCGGCGCGCTGGCCCAGCAGGCCGACGTCCTGCCCGACCCCGAAAACGAGTGGCAGGTGGTCACCGAAACGCAGCCTGACGAACAGCAAATGGCCGACCTGCGCTTCGCCTGGGCTATGGTCCGCCACGTCAAGAGCAACGCGATTGTCATCGCGAAGGACCGCACGCTGCTCGGCGCCGGCGCCGGGCAGATGAGCCGGGTGGACTCGGTTGAAATTGCGGTCAAGAAGGCGGGCGATCGCGTGACCGGCGCCGTGCTGGCCAGCGATGCCTTCTTCCCCTTCCCCGACTCGATCGAGCAGGCCGCCGCCGCCGGCGTCACCGCCGTCATCCAGCCCGGCGGTTCCAAAAAAGACGCCGACGCAATCCACACCTGCAACCGCCACGGCCTGAGCATGATCTTTACCGGGCGGCGGCATTTCAAGCATTAAGGGCCCGCGAATCAGTAACTGGCCGATTTGGACGGGCTGCGGGTTGTGCGGCCCCACCATCGAATGACGCGACCTGGACCCACGCCACGTAGATGAATGGTGCGGGCTAGGGCGCGCCGCGCGCCTACAACTTGGGGATGGGGATGCGTTTCTCGCCCTTGGGGATTTCGCGGTACGGGCCTTCGTAGTGCGGGCGCAGGGTGACTCCGTACCCCCGGCGCTTTTCCCATTCAGCGCGGGCGGCCCAGGGCGTGCCCGGATGGTTCTTCGCCACCTCGGCCAACAGTTCGTTCGCTCGCGCGAGCGTCGGCCCCGTCAGGTCGGCCGTGAGCATTTGCTTTCGGGTGCCGATCCGCCAGTGCTGGAGCGTGACGGTTCGCGTGGCTCCGAGCCATTGCGACTGTTTGGTCCTGGGCACGACTTGCGGGTTCCGGACGAACTCCTCCAGGAAGGCGCCGTACTCGAACAGGCGCACCTTGTACGCGAGGAGCTGGGCGTACAGGAGGTCGTAGTTCGCCCGCCAACGCATTTCGGGCTCCTCACTGCGGAGCCAGCGAATGGCATCGAGCTTTTTCACCGCCGCGTCGAGGTACGTCACATAGACCTTGGCCTTGGCCAGTTCGACGGCAACCTGCTCTTTGAACCGTTCGAAATCGGGCGAGAAGTAGCGTCGCATTTGGACAATCTTGCGTGCCTGCTCATCGTACGGATTCAGGTCGCGAATGATGATGGCGTAAATCACCTGGCGGAGTTCGCTCATCGTGCGATCGCGGATGATGGCTTCGCGGTTGCGGAGGTCGGGCCGGTAGCCGCGCATCGCTTCGAGTTCGTAGCGGCGGTTCTCGCCGCGCACCACGTTGGTTTCCACGCTGGGCAGCATGAAGAAGATGCCGCCGGTCTGGTACGCGATCCGCGATTGCTCATAGGGACCGAAGCCGCTGGGGAACGCGTCCTCGCGCCGATACAAGCCGTTGGTTTGGAGCTGCTCCACGAAGGCGGTTTCCGGGCCGCGGTTGATGGGTATCCAGTGGGTGCGCAGCGTTTGAGGATGCTTCCACCGCATCAGTGCGTAGGGATAGCCGAACACGGCCTCGCGGCCCAGCACGAAGACGGTGCATCGCGAGCGCTTGGCCTCGTCGATGGCGGCCTCCAGGTACCGTTTGTCCTCGGTTTCGCCGCTCTTGGCGGTCACGAGGATCATGGCCAATTTGCGGCGCCCCGCGGTGGCAAACTTCCGGTGCGCGGCGACGGCCTGAACGATCGCCTGGTGCTGCTTCTCCAGGCCCGTCGGGTCGATCGGGATGCGGTCGATCGCCGCGCGCAGCTCGGCCACGTCGTGAGTGGGTCGGGCGGTGTGCATGGTGAACCGTTCGCCGTAACTGGCGACCGACGAGAGCAGCGCGTCGCCTGCCGCTTTGTCGGAAAGGCCCAGTTCCTCGTACACCCGCCCGATCCGTTCGCGAATCTCCTGCTTCGAGAACGTCAGGCTTTCCGATTCGTCGAACAGCCAAATCAACAGCACCTTTGACGATTCGAGCATCCAGATGATTTCCTGCGTGATCCGGTCCAAGGCCTGGCCGGCGTCGTCGACCACCACGCGGCCGGTGCCGACGTAGCCTTCGGGCAGCTCGCTCAGCAGGGTCCCGGCGGTGGGCAGGCGGGCCAGCGAGTTGTCGAGTTCCACCGTTGGGCCCTCGCCCCTGGTTTCGACAAACGAGGTGTCGAGCACCGGTTGCGCGACCAGGAGGCCGGCGGCGCCGAACGCCGCGCTGCTTTGCGCGGCGAAGTTCAACTCGGTGGCCGCCTCGGTCGACTCTTCAAGCACGACGGTTTCCAGCGTTTCGTCGGGCTCGTAGTCGGCTTCGGCCACGAGGATGTTCGACACCAGCCTGCCCGAATCCGGAATCGACCAGAGGGCCAGCCCGATCAACAGCAGCAAATGGAACACCATCGAGATGAGGAACGCGCCGGCCCGCCTCGCGACGGCCCGCAGATTCAGCGGCGGGGCACCGGGGGAAGGTTCCTGCGGGCGGCTTGCTTCGAGGGCCTGGTTCGGCAGCGGGCCGGCTGCCGGCGGCTTGGCCACCGAGGGCGGCTTCTCTGCAGGACGAAGCGGCGGTGAAGCGGCCGGGGGCGGAGCAGTTACCGGAGGCGGTGCAGTGGCCGGGGGCGGAGCAGTTACCGGAGGCGGTGCAGTGGCCGGAGGCGGCGGCGGAGCGACTGGGAACTCCGTTGACCCGGCGCTGCGTGCCGAATCTGTGAAAGCCGCATCAGAATGCATTTCGCCCTGCGTGCGGTTGGTGGCCATGCCGAGCTTCCCCCAGTGATTTCAGATAACCGCTACCGGGGTACTGTCCCGTGAACGGCTGCTCCCATTATAACCCAGCGCACTGGCCGACACCAATGCCCCCCGCGTTATTGGTTGCGTGGTCCGCACGATTGCCTAGCCGCGGAAGGGCGGACAGAAAGATGGGGACGGAAAAATCGAGAGTTGGCGCGGCACGACTCTCTTCCGTGTTCGCTTTGGCTGAAGTGGATGCGATAGCCCGGGCTTCTAACGGATCATGCCCTCGACCACTTGCCGGCGCAGGTCCACGTTGTCGGCGGTCAGTTCCACGCCGTCTTGGCGCCCAAGAATTGCGATGTAATGCTCCCGGAGGGCGGAAGCGTCGAGCAGGCCCTTGGCGGCGTAGTAGCGCAGCTCCACAAGCGCCGGCAGGGGATGCGCAGCTTTCCGGGCGGCGAGCGCTTCGGCGCGCCGGGCAACGACCGCAGGCTCCAGCGCCGGCATGTCTTGCAGGCGAAGATTCTGATCGACAAATTGGAGCACGCTACCGACGAATGCCTCGGCCGGATTGTCGTCGGACCGCAACCCGGCAAGGGCCGCCTCCACGCGCCGGCTGTTCAGCGGGCGTGAACTCCACAACTCCTGGGCCTTGTCGACGTCGAACATCTTCACCGTCAGGCTGGTTTGCGGAACTCCGCGAGCACTGCTGTGCGCGCGCGTCACCGCGATGGTCATCAGGACGTCGAGGTGCTGGTCGGCCGCCCAACGTTTCGCCGCGTCGAGGTCGGGCGCCACCGTGGCCTCGAGGCCTTGCAGCGGCGAGCCGCCGTTTACGTGCCCCGCCCTTTCCGGCGGGGCTTCGTGGAACTCGCCGTTGGGGCCGTGCGGTTGCCGCGGCTCGACGGCGGGCCGATGGGCGGCGATGTGCGCCGCGCTGAGCCATTGCCCGAACGCCCCTTCGGCCATGCGACTTTCGAGGCTCTGGGCCAAGGGCAAGCCGACGACGTGATGCCAGAACTCCAGGGGCCCGCCCGCGCCGGGCTGCGGCGCGGCGGCTGGCTCGCCGGCGTGTGGCGGGTGGTGGCCCTCGGGGTGGACGGCCTGCTCCGGCGGCCGCCCTTGCCATGCACCGGTCGGGGCCCCGGTCAGCACGGCGATTCCCCAGCGGGTGGCAAGCATCGGTCGCTTCAGCGCCGGTGACCACCTCAGCGTATCGAGCACCTCCGCCGCCGCGTCGTCGTCTTGGGCCACGGCGGCGCCGCTGAGCAGCGCCACGCCACGGTTGACGCGGCCTTCGGCGAGGGCTTCTTTCGCGCGCGC
>SKZG01000499.1 GCA_007127495.1 Planctomycetales bacterium | reverse complement strand
GGCGTCCTCGAGCTTCCCTTCGGCAATTTCGACGGCCACTTCGGCCGCGTCGAGGTCGGCGTCGGAAACGATGCCCGGCTCGGTAAGCCGATTGAACCGCCCCAACCGCCGCTGCGCCTCGTGCAGCGTGGCGCGCGCTTGACGCACGACGCTAACGTGGTCGAGGTCGGGCGGCGGTGCCTCGTGGTCTTCCATTCCAAGCCGGGCGACCGCCTGGGCCAACTGCGCGGCGGCTCGCCGGACCTGGAGTTGGTAATCGTCGGGCTCGATGCGCGCCACCACTTCGCCGCGGCTGATCCGGTCGCCCAAGTCGATTCGGACCTCGCCCAGCCGCCCGGCCACTTTGACGCGTAGCGTAGCCTCCTCCAGCGCGTGCAATCCGCCCACCGCCCCGACCACCCGCTCGATCGGCCGTTGCTCCACGAGGGCCACCTCGACCCGACGCAGGGGACTGTCGGAACCCCCCGCCGCGGAAGGCGTTGCCTGCCGCTCCCCGCCGAGAAAGTAAACCCCGCCGGCCAGTCCGGCCGCCAGCACGGCGACCGCCAGAACCACTCCTCCCCGCTTCGCCCACTTCGACGCGGCCATACCGACCTCCGCGATGCCGTTTATTTTTACCAGCCCAGCTATGCAATAATTGTAGTTGGGAGTGGCCGCAGGGTCAAATTCCTCAACGCACGCACGGTGGGTGGTGGCGTTTCCAGTGCGGAAGCATCCGCCCAGCCGTGGGCGATGGTCAGTGGAGTCGAAGAACACCGGCCAGAACGCCACTCGGCCGGTTGTGCGTTCGGCGACGCTAACGGGATTGCCTTCACAACAAGCGCGTTCGGCATCAATCCGACGCTCCGCCCAAGGGACAGGCCAACAGCTCCAGCGCGATGCCGCTTACCCCGTGCGTTGGTAGCTGGCGCCTTCTCTTCCCTCGACAGGACTCACGCACACCCCCCTTGACTTCCCGCTTATTCCTATCTAGGGTCAGTTCTGCAGCAACAACGACCGACTGCGTGCGTGTTCGGCTGCAACGCCGTAGTCTCCAGGTAATCCATTGGTCAGCTAAGAACAAACCTGCAGGAGTCGTGATGAAGGAACGAGCGCGACGCAATCGAACGCTTGCTTGTAGCGACACGGAGTTGGCGACGTTTGCCTCGGAGTTGCTGCGTCTCGCCGCTCCCGCTCGCCCCGAAGAGGTCATCGGGCGGGTCATCCATCAAGATTTTCACGACGTTCACCGCCTTCTTCCGCCGTCACTCGCGGATCTCGTGATTCTCGACCCGCCCTACAACCTGACGAAGAACTACAATGGCCAAGTCTTTCGGGCGAAGGACGCCGAGAAGTACCGGACGTGGTTTGATGGCGTCCTATCCTCGCTTATGCCCTTACTCCGGCCAACAGCCACGGTGTATGCTTGCAGTGACTGGCAGACGTCTACGCTGATTTTTCCGGTTCTCGGCAAATATTTTCGAGTACGAAATCGCATTACGTGGGAGAGAGAGAAAGGTCGCGGAGCGAAGGCGAACTGGAAAAATAACACCGAAGATATTTGGTTCTGCACCGTCGGCGACGACTACTACTTCGATGTCGAGGCTGTGAAACTGAAAAGGCGCGTCCTCGCGCCCTACCGCACGGGCAATGGCGAACCAAAGGATTGGGAAGAGTCCCAGAATGGGAACTATCGGCTCACCCATCCGTCGAATATTTGGTCGGACATTACCGTCCCCTTCTGGTCCATGCCCGAGAATACTGACCACCCCACGCAGAAGCCTGAGAAGTTGGTCGCAAAACTGATTCTGGCAAGTTCCCGTCCTCGGGATGTCATATTCGATCCGTTTCTCGGCAGTGGGACGACGGCCGTTGTGGCCAAGAAACTGGGCCGCCAGTATTCCGGCGTCGAAATGGACCGAGACTACTGCTGCTGGACGTTAAAACGCCTCAAGCTCGCTGAGGCCGACGCCAGCATCCAGGGATACTCGGACGGTGTCTTTTGGGAGAGAAACAGTTTGCCCGACCAGAAGCCGCAGAAGACCCGCAAAACCGGGGCGAATAGCCCAATGGGGTTGTTTTAATGAGTGACGCCCTCCAGAAACTCCTGGCTCTGATCAAAGCCAACGACGGGATCGACGACAAGGGCCGGTTGGCTCGTATCGTCTTCGAAGCGTTCGCGCTGACGAAAGATAGGTCTGTCTATTATTGTGCCGACTTCGCCATTCGGTTTAGTTCCGCCGCGAAGAGAGCGGCCAGCAATACCGTTGCATCTCTGTCAAGGCTTCAGAAATATGATGATCGGCCGTTCGTCGTTTGCTTGGTGACCGAGAAGGTCAACCACTGTTTCCTCGCAAACACCACATTCCTCAAGAAGATCAGCCACAGTTCCCAGCAGTTGCGAGAAAACAACATTCGCGGCAGCTTCAACATCTCCGACATTGTTCCGGCATTTGAAGGAGTTGCCAACATGCCTGACAACTTCGAGAGGTTGTTCCCGATTCATGTTGGAGTCGGCTTTGAAGGC
Source organism: Planctomycetales bacterium (assembly GCA_007127495.1). Classification (GTDB taxonomy): domain Bacteria; phylum Planctomycetota; class Planctomycetia; order Pirellulales; family Thermoguttaceae; genus PWXP01. Next base: position 4,499 of record SKZG01000499.1, on the reverse strand, counting down.
AACCTCGTTCGCCTCGTGGAAGCAACCACCAACATTTCTCCCACAGGGGTCAAGTTTACTGTCAGTGACGCGGTCGCACCGGTGATTCTTGCGGCACCGGAACGAGCCGCGCGGTTCATTGGCTCGGAAGATTGGGCAGTCCTGAAAGCAGAATTGGATGCTCAGGTAAATCGGTTCCGTTCTGAAATACTATTGGCAGCCCTCATCGAGAATGGCAACGTCCGAGGTCGAGTGATTGAGTACCTGATCGCTGGAGAAGATGAAGTGCTGCGACAGGAACTCGTCGCCGCTTTGAAAGCTGGCAACAGAGGCATTCCAAGATTCAAGACCGAATACACGCTCGGCGACTACACCCGCATCTTCCCGGTTTATGATACCGAGACGGACGTGAAGATGAAGATCATGATACTCAGTTCGAATCCCAAGGCATACAATCTCGACAAGATGCTTGAGTTCTTGGCGAACTCCCGGTCGGTTTTCATGCTCTACTTTGTTGGTGTCGATCCGGGTAAGATCGTGAACACCGTCTTGGTATCGATGTTTCAAGAGAAACTCTTGCGAGCGACGATTCTACTGAAGCACTGGTCGGGTCGGAATTCGCGCGGTGTCACGCAGTTTGAAGGTGCGGCTATCAATGACTTGATCGAAAAGCCTCAGTGTTCGATTGATGCGGCGGAGGCAGGCCAGTTTCTGCAGCGCGTGATTGCCCTGTAGCTGTCGCACGAAAGGGCTGTCCGGGAAGTCATAACATTGCTGCGACGCTCGAACACACAATTCCTCACACCTTCGCGTACGGCACTCGGTCGTGGTTTGCGGCTAGAGGAATCGCCTAGGGTTCTCACCAGCAAGGAGGCCATGTGGTCTATTAGTTTGCGAGGCCGTGGGCCGAAGGCCCGGCGCCGGGTCAGCCGTCCGCTTCGGCGCGCATGACCCGGCCGGGCGCGGCAATGCCGCGGCGGATCAGCAGCGAGCCTTCGAGGCGATAGAGATCGATCATGGCCTTGCGGAGTCCCACCAGCGCCTCGACCTGTTCGAGTTCGCTGGCCAGCAGGTCGCGTTGGGCCTGGGCGACGAGGATGCTGGTCGACTCGCCGGCGCGGAACTTGGCCTGCTCGGCCTCGAGCGTCTTGCGCTGAAGGTCTACGGTTGTGGCAACCGCGTCGATTTGACGCTGCGCGCGGCGCACCTCGACATAGGCGGTACGCACGTCCAACTGGACGAGTTGCTCCAGGTTCTGCACCGCGCGATGCGCCTGGTTGTGGCGCAAGTCGGCGGCCTCGTAGCCGGCCCGGGCGGCACGATTCGCCGGAGGGAACTCGTAGTGCAGACCGGCGAACACGTCGTAGCCGTTCCTGCCCAGGTTGCCCGCCGATCGGCCGAACGAATCGGCGTAGCCGGTCTTGCCCAGCCGCACGAACAGGTCGAGTTGCGGCAGGAGCCCGTCGCGCGTTTCCACCACGTCGAGGCTGCGTTGGCGCGCCCGCGCTCGCGCCTCGTTCACGTCGGGCCGCAGCGCCACGGCCAGGTCGGCGTGCTCCTGCGGGGGATCGAGCGGGGCGAGGGCCGCCCCCATGGGCGTCAGCAGTTCGACCTCCCGGGGCGCCCCGTCGCCCGGCATGGCGTCGAGCAGCCGCCCCAGCTTCAGTTGGGCGACGTCGCGTTGGCTCTCGGCGTCGATCAGGGCCTGCTCGCGCAACGCCACCTCGGCCTCGGCGGCGAACCGTTCGGTGCGCGGCAGCACGCCCGCCTCGATCCGTTGGTCGGTCTCGTGCAACTGGCGACGCGCCAGTTCGAGTGATTCGTTCAGAATGGCGACCTTCGATTGGGCCAGCCGGCAATCCCAGTAGGTCGATTCCACCTCGGCCACGAGGAATTCCGCGAACCCGCGCAGCTCGTACTCGGAGGCCAGCACGTCGATGCGGGCGCGGTCGACGCGCGCCAGGTTGGCGCCCGTGTCGCGGCCGCGCAGAAGGGCTTGCGTGAAGCTGAGCCCCACCCGGCTCACGTTCTGGCCCACGTCGGGCGTATCGTCTTCCCGCCACGCCTTCGCCGACGCGTCCACCCGCGTGCCCGAGGGAAGCTGCCGCCACGCGCCGAACTCGAACACGTCCTCGCCCAGTTGGCGGTATTGGTGCTCCAGCCGGGGAATGGTTTCGCGGTAGTAGTCGCGGGTTGTGTCGTATCGGGCGTAGAGCACCGGGTCGAACGCTGCCTGCTCCAGGGCTTGGAACGTGCCCGCAATGCGAGGCTGGAACTGCTGAACGCGGAGGCTCCGGTTACGCTGCAAGGCAAGGAAAACGGCTTCCTCCAGGGACAACCTCGCGGGAACCGCGGAAGCGCCCGGCTCGGAGTTCGCCTGCCGGGGGGCGCCGTCCTCGGACAATTCGTCGCTTTCCTCCGCGGGTGCCGGTTCCGCCGCCACGGCCTCCTCGGCGACGGCCGGGGGTTCCGCTGCCACTTGCCACCGTGGTTGAAGCGGGGCGGCCACCCACGATTTGCCACAGCCGCCCCCTTGGGCGAGAACCGCAGCAGCGAGTGTCATGGCAAGAAGCGGACGCACCCGCGAACCCCGACCGATCCGGTCCGAACCCGCCCTGAGGGCTCGCGGACAGACGGTCCACGGAGAGGTCGGCGCCGCTTGGGAGCGATCGATCGAACGAGGTGGGATCATTGGGAATCGCGGAAAGACAAGGAACAGGCTCAGCGTCGGGAACGCCGGCGCCCCCGCGCGTCGCGGGCGAAGAATACCAAGACCGGCCTGCCCCTCCAACCCCAAACTGGCAAGACGCACACCTTCGGAGGGGTGCGGCATCGCTTCTGAACGCATTTGGTAACGGGGCGAAACGGTCACCAGGCGAATCTGGCCCGGGATTATTGATCGACGCACGTGTCAACGATGCGCACAATGATGATGGCCAGCACACGCCGCAACCAAGCTCACTTCCTGCCGGCTTGCTGGAAGTGCCCCAGGCGATAGGCCGAGCAGGGCACATGAGAATTTCCGGCTCTTCCGTTTCTAGGTGCAGGCCACGCTAACGTAGTAGGCACACGCCGTGTGCCGTCCTTGAAACCAAGGCTGTCTGCACCTAGAAACGGAAGAGCCGAATTTCCTCAATCGCCCCAGTCGCTGCAACCGATACAATCCAAACGCGTCTCGCCGCGGTGGCGGTTCCATTGGCGGCACCAACCTGGAAGGAGGGGCGTTTTGGGGGGGAACATTCTGCGGGAGTTGGCTGCGCCGCGGGCAGGAGCGGTCCATGCGATCGTTCTGGGCCTGCTGCTGGCCAGCGGAGCGACGGCGGCCGACCGGCTGGCAGCGGCGCCGCCGCCTCAAATCTGGACCGTCGCCGAACTGGAACAGGTGGCGATGTCCCACAACCCCACGCTGTGGCAGGCCGCCCGACGGGTCCAGGCGCTGCGCGGCAAACACCTGCAAGCGGGCCTGTACCCGAACCCGGTCGTCGGCTACGAAGGCGAGGAGATAGGTCATGACGGGCGGGCCGGCCAGCAGGGGTTCTTCGTCGGTCAGCGCATTGTGACGGCGGGCAAATTGCAGTGGGACCGGACAGTGGTCGGGCGCGAGATCGCCGCCGCCGAGCACCAGTGGGCCATGCAGCGACTGCGCGTGGCCAACGACGTTCGCGTGGCCGCCCACCGCGTGCTGGCGGCCCAGCGGACCGTGGACCTTTCCGAGCAACTGCTCGACATCGGCCGGGAGAGCCTCCGAGCCGCCGAGCGATTATTTGAAGCGAAAGAGGTAAGTCGTGTCGATGTGCTTGAAACGCGGATCGAGGCGAATACGGCGCGCCTCGAACTGGACAAGGGGCGGCACGCCCTCAGTGCCCAATGGCGAAGCCTCGCCGCGGTGACCGGCGTGCCCGACCTGCCCCAGGCGCCCCTCCAGGATCAGGGTGAGGAACAGCACCACGACCTCGACTGGAACGCGGCCATGGCCAGGCTGCTTGCCGAAAGCCCCGAGCGAATGCGCGCGGCGGCCGAGATGGAGCGTGCGCGGGCGGTGCTTTCGCGGGCATGCGCCGGACGCATCCCCGACTTCGAGGTGGAGGCCGGCGTCCGTTACAATTTCGGGGCGGAGGAGACCCTGACGACGGTCGGCGTGGCCGTCCCGCTGCAACTGTTCGACCGCAACCAGGGGAACATCGCCCGGGCCCAGGCCGAACTAGCGGCGGCGCAGCAGGAAATCCGCCGGGTCGAGTTGAGCCTGCGCGACCGGTTGGCCGCCGAGTTCCAACACTACCTCGACGCCCGCGAAACGGTAGCCCAATACCGCGAGTCGATCGTCCCCGACGCCGACGCCGCCCTGACGCTCGTGCGCGAAGGCTACACGCAGGGCGAGTTGGGGTACCTCGACCTGCTCACCGCCCAACGGACCTACTTCCGCACGCATCTGGCCCTCGTCGACGCCCTGCGCGACGTGCACGTAAGCCGCATCCGCATCGAAGGCCTGCTCCTGGCCGGCGGGCTGGAACGCCCGGACG
>SKZG01000561.1 GCA_007127495.1 Planctomycetales bacterium | reverse complement strand
TCTCGTAAAAAAGGGGGTTTTAGGTAAGCTGGGAAGCTGCCGCGCCGTTCCGGTTCGCACTCCCGCATGCCGGGTGTTGGAGTTCACGCTTCAGCGTGCCCGGTATCGTAGCCGCTTCGTTCGCACGCTAAAGCGTGAACTCCAACAACGCCGGGCTTGCAGCTCAACCCCCCCGGCCGGCAACTCGGCCAGCAGGTCGTCGGAGTAATCCCAGGCCAGCAGGTCGTACACGCCCGTGCCCAAGGCGTACGACGGGTCGGTCGCGATACGGCCGGTAAGGCGGTAGTTGATGTAGTCCTTCGTGCCAATGATCTTGTCGGCGCGCTGGAACATCGCCGGTTCGTGGTCGCGGTATCACATCACCTTGAAGGCCGTGTAGTGCGCCGGCGGGAAGCCGTTGCCGGTTTGTTGGTATCACCGGGGCGGATCGGCTTTTTCGAAGAAGCGCGCCGCCTGGGCGGCGGCCCGCTTGTCGGACCAAATCAGCGCGGCGTCGCGCAGCACCCGGCCGCCGGCGTCCAGCGGCACACAGCCGAGACTGTGCCCGGAGATGGCCAGGCAGCGAACGCTTGCCGGGTCGGCGCGGCCGAGCACCTGCCGGGTACTGCCGACCACCGAATCCCACCACGCCTCGGGCTGCTGCTCGTGCCATCCGGCCTGCGGGTAGCGGGTTTCGTACGGCACAAACACACTGTTGAGGCAGCGGCCCGCCGCATCGTACAACGACACCTTGTTGCCGCCGGTTCCCAGGTCGTAGGCGAGGATGGTGTCGGGCATGATGGTCATTCCACCGGTTGAAGGGGACACGGCAAGCGTTCACGCGCCCGGCGGCGCAGGCGGTCTTCTCCGCTGCATCTTATCCAGGGGCATCCGCCGGGACCCCGCCCGCGGCAAAAACCGTCAGCAGCAACTCGGAGTCGTCGATCAGGCGGTACTCGGGACGGCGGCCGGAGAGGCGTTCGCTGTTTTCCATGATAATGCGAACGCCCTCGCCGCGCTTCTCCATGAACGTTCGCCTGGCGGTATCGAGCCACTCGTCCTCTTCGGGCACGGGGCAGCGGGCCAGCAGGCTGGTGAGCGTTTCGTTCCGGGCCGCCTGCCGGTACAGGATGCTTTCGACGGTCATGGTGTTCGGAATGCCGCCCGGCGAGTACAGTTCCACCCGGTCGGCGAAAAGCTTCAGCCGAATTTTCGCGTCGTAGACGGCGTAGTCGCGATGCGCCACGGCGTTGACCACCGCCTCGAACAGGGCCGTCAGGTCGTATTGCGGAATGTCCCTTCGCCCCATGTCCTTGATGGCGCCCACCTTCATGTTCCGCACGACGAACCGGCAGGCCTCGCACACCTGCGCGTCGAGCGGGCCGCCGATGTCGCGGGCGTCCAACTGGTAGGGGAGGCCGGGGCCGGGCCGGGCGGGCGACGTGCCGTGATACGCCACCGCCTGAATGAACGCATTGGGCATCCACTCGCGCGGCTTGCGGCACGCCATCAGGATGCCCGATACCGACGGATGCGCGATGCCCTGGTCGTCCAGCGCGGCGATGCCCAGCTTGCAGAGGAAGTCCAACCCTTCATCGCGCGTGCGGGGGGTGCGAAACCGTTCGCACAGCGCCGGATCGAGCGCTTCGAGCGGCGCATGGACGACCGGCTGCTCGTCGAAGCGAATCATCCGCGTCTGGCTGCGCTGCTGGCCCAGCCGGATGATGTAGTCGGTGCTCATCTTTCGCTTGCTGCTGCCGATGCGGTGGAAATGCCCGTTGGGACTCTCATGCACAAACAGGCTTCGCGGGATATCCACCTTCAAGACGGGCGCCGGGCGGCCGGTAGCGTCGGGCAGCTCCCATTTTTCGATGCGGCACAGCGGCGGCGGCTTGATGCGGTCGGTGCAGATGCGCTCCAGCCAGTGTTCCAGCAGCGCCAATTCCTCGACGCTCATTCCGTGCGGCTGCCGAGTCGGCTCGTCGACGCCCAGCACCAAGACGCCGCCGGAACTGTTGGCGAACGCGGCGATTTCGTCGGCCAGGCCGTCGGCATGCGGCCCTGAGACCCGATCGCCGCGGAACGTGACGGCCTTCAGCTCCAGGCGACTATCCTCGCCCAGGCGGATCTGGGACAACAATGCTTCTTGTGTGTCGAACATGGGTGATTCACTCCCCCGTTCGTAATCGGACCTGTCCCCTTCGCGGCCGACGAAGGGGACAGGTCCTCGAAAGCCGTCGTCCGGCATGTTACTCGGGGTTGAACTCAAGGGTCTTCCCGTCGAGCCCCAGCTTGGCCAGGACGAAGTACAGGACGAACCCGACGATCAGCGCGGCCATGGGCGGGGAGGGGATCCCGACTTCGAGGAAGGAGAGGGCCTCCACGTTGGCGCCCACCAAGTCCATCGCCCCGACCACGAAGCCGACGGCCCAGGAAACCCACCCGGCGATGTTGAAGCCCGCCCGCGGACCGGCCCACTTTCGCCCGGCTAGCAGGTAGTCGGCCATCATAGCGCCGCAAATGGGTCCGAAGGAGGCGCCGACCACTTTGAACACGTCGACCGCCTGCCCGGCGACGCCGCTGACGGCCAGCCCCATCGACACGAGTGTGCCTATCCCAACGGTAAACCACGGATTGATGTTCGGCATCAACTGCTTGAAGCTGTTCGCGGCGATGAACGCCGGGAAACAGGCCGGGGCAAAGGCCGCCAGGGCCAGTAGCAGAAACATCACATTTCCGGTGCCTTCGCCGACGATGGCGGGCATAAGCCGGATCGGATTCAGTTGCCCCTGGAGTTCCGGCGGCACGAGGCCGGCGCCGTAGGCTCCGGCGACAATGAGCATGGCCATGCCGCCGGCGAAGAAAGTTGCCCCAACGACGCCCGCAAGACCGCCCAACTGCACGTCCTTTCCGTCGCGGTTATTCATGCCGAAGTCGGCGCCTGCGGCGCCTGCAGTGGCAAAGAAGCCAACTACGTATGTGGACATGAACAACAGAACACCCAGGATACCCAGCGCGCCGAGGCCGTCGGCCGCGGCGGCCGCGCCGTCTGCGGGGACCAGTTGGTCCGGGTGGAAGTTCGCCAGCCCGCCCGCTGTCCTCGCAAACAAAATGAGCAGAATGGCCAGTGGAATGAGCGGCACGAAGGTGGCCACTTTGGCCACGTACTGAATCCCGTTGATGCCCACGAAGACGGCAGCCACAATGAAGACGATGGTCATCGGGGCATGGACCGGGTGGAACCGGGCGATGTCGCCCATTTCGAACCCGAAAAACAGACCAACAATGTAGCACGTAAAATACGCGTTGACCGCCAGCCAGCCAAACTGCAACGCGCCCATCAGGAAGCCGGGCATGAACCGCCCGCCCGCCACGCCGTACGTCGAGGTTCCGACGACGGCCAGGGGCAGGCCGGTTTTCATACCCAGCAGCCCCGGAACCAGGTAGGTCAGGAAATGGCAGAACAGGGCCGCGATCAGAAGCCCTAACAGCGCGATCCCCAGGCCGCTCGCCAGCGTTCCGCCGGGGGTCGGGCTTCCGGAAACCACATCTTGCCAGAACACGAACCACAGCATGATTCCGGCGTAGGTTTGCGCCGTGCTCTTGTACCATGCCGTCCGGGCCGCTTGGGGCACCGGTTTGGCTGCTGCCACATACTCGGGTAGGGACGCCACAATCGATCTCCTTGAGTTGAAGTAATGGGAACCACATCCGTCGGCCCCGGCTTCAACCGCGGCAGTGCAGCGGGCAGGCTCCGCCGGACGAGCCGGCCGGAGCACGTTCCGCCGACGCCGTAGGCACGCCGGGACGGAAGAGCCCATAATGTACCCCGTGCCGAAATCCCTTGCAAGCCCCCGCTGGAAAAAAAACTTCGCGTTTTTGTAGGATGGACATTCTTGTCCGTCTTCGCTTTGACGGGCTAAAGCCCATCCTACGGAAAGCGACGTTTTAGGCCGCGGCGAGTATAAAAGGTTGAAAGCGACAATTTTGAAAACCGCCCTTGACGCCGCAAAGCAAATCGAATAATCTCACGAACATCACGGGGACGATACATGGCGGCAGGCCAAAACATCCGTGGCAGTGGGCATGAGGCCCCTGTGGCGCCTGTCGAGTTTTCCCGCCCGAAAGGCACTTGTTATTTCGAAGGCGGGCCGAGGCTCTCGTAGGCGCTGGACGCCCGAGCCACGGTTGAACGAACCACAATCCACGTGGATGGGTCCGCATCCGGGAATCTTGCGCCATAAGATTCCTGCGGACCGCGAAGCGCCTGTCCGCCGGCATGGAAGCATGCGGCGCGCTTCGGAAACAACCTAGTGCGCCCGCGCAGCCGGCCTCCTCCGGCTACAGAGGTGCGGAGCGTCCAATCGCTCCCGGAAACGATGCGTGTCCTCCGCCCCCCTGGGACACCGCCTTTCCGGGGGCTTTTTTTATGCGCTCTTCCGGTTCCAGGTGCAGGCCGCCTTTGTTTCAGGAACGGCACGCGCCGAGTATACATGAAAGCGGCTTGCACCTGGAAACGGAAGAGCCAAAATTCCCTCAATTGCCTAAATAGGTACAACCGATACAATCCGAATGCGTCTCGCCGCGATGGCGGTCCCATTGGCTACATCGGCGAGGAAATGGGCCATGAGGGGGGGGGCCGGCCAGCAGGGGGTTTTTGTTGTGCAGCCGATTGTGACTGCGGGGAAGCTTGGGTGGGATCGCGCAGTCGTCGGCCGCGAGATCGTCGCCGCCGAACACGAGTGGGCCATGCAGCGCCTGCGCGTGGCCAACGACGTGCGCGTGGCAGCCCACCGGCTGCTGGCAGAAAGCCCCGAGCGAAGGCGCGCCGTGGCGCAGATTGAGCGGGCGCGGGCGGCGCTTTCGCGGGCGTGTGCCGGCCGGGTCCCCGACTTCGAGCTGGAGGCGGGCATCCACTACGACCTTGCTTCGGACGAGACGTTGACGACGGTCGGCGTGGCCGTCCCGCTGCAACTGTTCGACCGCAACCAGGGGAACATCGCGCGGGCGCAGGCGGAACTAGCCGCGGCGCAGCACGAGATTCGCCGGGTGGAACTAACCCTGCGCGACCGCTTGGCCGAGGAGTTTCAACACTACCTCGACGCCCGCGAAACCGTAGCCGAATACCGCGAGTCGATCCTGCCCGATGCCGACGCCGCCCTGACGCTCGTGCGCAAGGGCTACACGGAGGGCGAGCTGGGCTATCTCGACCTGCTCACCGCCCAGCAAGCCTACTTCCGCACGCACCTTGCCTTCGTCGATGCCCTGCGCGACATTCAGATCAGCCGCATCCGCATCGAAGGCCTCCTGCTGGCCGGCGGGCTGGAACGCCCGGGCGAGTAGGCGGCCGGCTGTTCCGTGCACCTACGGTTCCGCGCGGCGGCCTCGACGCACGGGAAGCATCTTTTGTGTCAGCTTTGGCGTCTTGTACGGTATCGGTTGAAGGCGCGGAACTCGACACAAATAAGACCGACGACGCCGTACTTGCTTTCCCGCGCCGGTGCAACCATACTATGGGTATGAACGAGCATCCTTCCACCACTGAACTTTCGCGGCGGGCGCTGCTTGCCCGAGGGGGCACGTGCGTTGCCGCGGCCGTGCTGGCTCCGGTTGCCGGCGGCGCCGAACCGCCGGCGCCGCCCCCGGCCCACGCCGGCGCCAAGCCCTTCCGCCTGTGCCTGAACACGGCCACCATCCGCGGGCAGAAGCTGCCCGTTACCGAGGAGATCGAGATTGCCGCCAAGGCCGGCTACGACGGCATCGAACCGTGGTTCGACGGCATCCACCGGTACATGACGGCGGGCGGTTCGCTCGCGGAGCTGAACAGGCGGATTGCCGACCTGGGCTTGGTGGTCGAGGGCGCCATCGGGTTCCCGCACTGGGCCGTCGACGAGCCGGACAAGCGGGCGGCCGGCCTCGACCAGATGCGCCGCGACATGGAACTCGCCCGCAGCATCGGCTGCCTGCGCGTCGCCGCCCCGCCAGCCGGCTTGTGGGACGCTGAGGGCGTCAGCCTGCGCCGTTTGGGCGAGCGGTATCGGGCCGTGCTGGAACTGGGCGAGCAAACCGGCGTGCTGCCGCAGTTGGAAATCTGGGGCGGGGCGAAAACGCTCGGCACGCTCAGCGAGGCCGTTTTCGTTGCCGTCGAAAGCGGGCGGCCCGACGCCTGCCTGCTGCTGGACGCCTACCACCTGTTCCGCGGCGGCAGCGGGTTCCGCACCCTCGGGCTGCTCAACGGCGCGGCCATGCACCTGTTCCACATCAACGACTACCCGGCCGAGCCCGACCGCGAGCAGATGAATGACTCGCACCGCCTGCTGCCCGGCGACGGCGTGGCCCCCCTGCCGGCAATGCTGCGCGACCTGCACGCGGCCGGTTTCCGCGGCGCGCTGTCCTTGGAACTTTTCAACCGCGACCTTTGGGAAAAAGACCCGCTCGAGGTGGCCAAGCTCGGCCGCGAGAAAATGGAGGCGATTATTGCGGCGGCCGGGCTCTGAAGCCCGAACTTAGGGCCCATAAAGGAATCACCGGCCGGTGATTCCCTCGCGTGCCCTTGCCGCTTCGCAAGACTCGCCTCAATCGAAATAGCTTACGGCGTTGAGGAACACGGGCAGGCCGTCGGCGGCGCTGTCGGCTTCGCGGCGCGTCCAGCGTGGGTGGTGCGTGGGGTCGAGGTTCCGCTCCGGGTGGGGCATCAAGCCGAAGACGCGCCCCGTGGCGTCGCACACGCCGGCCACCGCGCTGACCGAGCCGTTCGGATTGGCCGGGTACGGGACCTCGCCATCGGGTTCGCCGTCGGCGGCGCGCGTGTCGTGGTCGTACTTTAGCACCAGTTCGCCGTCGCTTGTCATCTGGTGGAGCGCCTGCCGGTCGCGGGGAACGAACTTGCCCTCGGCATGGGCCACGGGCAGCTCCATGCGATCGATGCCGCGAAGGAAGACGCACTTGGTGCCCGCCGTGCGCAGGGCAACCCAACGGTCCTCGAACCTGCCCGAGTCGTTCCAGGTCAGGGTGGCGGCGGGACCGGGCGCGAGCACGCCGGCCTTCATCAG
>SKZG01000401.1 GCA_007127495.1 Planctomycetales bacterium | reverse complement strand
TCGTACAAGTGGGGGGTCAAAAGCGCAAAACCGAAAAATTGACACCCAAAAAGTCGAATGTCGAATGTCGAAAGCCAAATGACGAAAGAAGTCAGAAGTCAGAAGTCTGTCCACCATCCATCAGCCTTCTGGGGGGGCAAAAGCGCAAAACCGAAAAATTGACACCCAAAAAGTCGAATGTCGAATGTCGAAAGCCAAATGACGAAAGAAGTCAGAAGTCGCAAGTCGCAAGTCAGAAATCTGTCCACCATCCACCAGCCTTCTGGAATAATCCGGGATAGAACTCCGCGATGCGTTCGGCATGGGCGTCGTCCTCCACCTTGTCGCACTGGACCAGCACGGTTCAGCAAAGGTATAATGATTACTAGTTTGAGTAATACTTCGCAGCCTCGCATTCCGGAGCATCTTGCAATGAGAGTAACTTCCAAGGGACAGGTGACGATCCCGATCGAGATACGTGACCGCTTGGGCATTGTTCCCAGTAGTGACGTGGAGTTCGTCGAGGAGGGCGGCCACGTTGTGTTGCGAAAGACGACCGTGACCTCGGCGCGCGGACGGCGTTTGGTGGAAGCCATGCGGGGGAAAAGCACGGTCAAAATGACGACCGACCAGATCATGGCGCTGACGCGAGGAGCGCCAGGGCCATGAAGGGCGCGATGGTCGATTCCTGCGTTCTGCTCGACGTGCTCACCGACGATCCGGATTGGTTTGCGTGGTCGTCCGAGGCGTTGGCCGCTACGGCCGACCGCGGTTTGCTGGTGATCAATCCGATCATCTACGCGGAGGTTTCCATCGGATTCAACTGATGTTCCGCGTCATTGGCGGTGACAGCGCCGCCAATGACGCGGAACCCGTGGAATAAGGGCAAAAACCGGTACAGAGCCGGGTCAGGCGGCGCGGGCGGGCTTGGAGTCGGCAGGCAGGGGTTGCTTCTTGGGCAAGATGTTGCGCGATGCGCGCTGCGGAACGGAACGGTCGAATCGGACCACGGCGGTATCGGGCGCAGCGCCGGCGGCCGATACGTTCGAGAGGACCTCGGCCACCTGCGCCGGTTCACCCAGCGACGCGGGTTCACCCTCGTACAACTCCGGTTCCGCGCCTGTCCTCGAGACCGGCGAGAGACGCGAACGCAGCACTTGCGACGCGCCGGCCCACGGCTCGCCCATGGCCCGCAAGTGCCGCAAGGCCATGTCGGTTTCGTGATGGCCGAACACCCGGCCGATCACCAGCGCCCCAAGCAGGGAGCCGCACAGCAGCAGGGCCAACGGTTCGCTGTTGGCCAGGAAGGACAACATGCCGAACCCCGCCATGGCGGCGGAAAGGCCGGCGATGAGCAACAAAGACTGCATGCGGGAAAGCCCGCGCTCCTGCAGGCGGTGGTGGATATGGCCTCGATCGGCCTGACCGATCCCTTGCCCGCTCAGTTTCCTCCGAAGAATGGCCATGGCCGTATCGAACACGGGCACGCTGATGACGACCACGGGCACGATGAGCATGAAGCCGGCCGCCTGCTTCAGTGCGGCCTGGATGGCGAATGCTCCGATCAGAAAGCCCAACATCAGGCTGCCGGAGTCGCCCATGAAGATTCTCGCCGGCGGCCAGTTATGGACGAGGAACCCGGCCGTGCCGGCGGCCGCCGCCAGCGTGACAGCGGCAATCTCGTAACGGCCGGTCAATATGGACAATGTGGCAAGCGTCAGCAGGGCGATGCCGCTGATGGTGCCGGCCAGCCCGTCCATGCCGTCCATCAGGTTGAGCACATTCGAGCACGCCACAAGCCAGAAGATGGTGAACGGCACACTCCACGCTCCCAGGGTCACTTGGGCGCCCAGCACGGTAACCGTCGCGATGGTTCCCCCGCCGGTAACAAACGGCAAGCACGCGGCGATTTGCCCGGCGAACTTCAGCCGGGGGCTGAGGCCCCAGCGGTCGTCGTACAGGCCCAACAGGCAAAACAGCCCGGCCGACGCCAGCAAGGGGAACAGGCTGAACGGCTCGCCCCAGTGCTTCGACGCCAGGCCCGGCATGACGGCCATCAGCAGCAGGGACGAGAGCAGGAACGCCGCGCCGATGGCCGCGCCGCCCATCAAGGGCGTGGGGTTCGCATGGCATTTGCGGCTCCCATCGGGCCGGTCCACCAATCCGGCTCGCGGGGCCAGCCAGCGGGCGCCGGCGGTGAGCGCCAATGCGAGAAAGAACGTTGCGATGATGATGGCAATAGCGACGGTCGGCATAACGAACTCCAAAAACTATAAGACTCGAAACATACGGAATACTGATTGATGGGTGATGAGCGATGACTTGATCATGGCTGTTTCACTGCTTGCCGCCCGCCGCAACGGCGGGAACACCGCGCTACGCGGCGCGCCGGCGCCGGCGGTGACCCGCAACGCGTGGTGCCACGGGTGGGTCCACGAGCGTCCAGCACACGCCTTCGCCCGTGCCGTCGCCGTAGAATCGTAAAGCGGTCATCCTGTGGCCGCGATTCATTCGCTTGATGGTATCGTGCAAGCGGGCCTTGGGCTCCTGGTCGTTGCAGGGAGGAAGCGGGTCGTCGATTCGGGACGGCCAGCCTTCCTCCTGGAACGCGGCAAGAATCGACTCCTGATTCGGGGAGGGGACCTTGTAACGCTTCACTTCGGCGGCGCCCACGGAAAGCCTGCGGCGGTCGGCGTCCCAGCGTGGATGCCGGTCCAGCGGCACCTTCGTCTCACCGGCCGAGGTGAACGGGAGCACACCGCCGTCTTCCTTGGTACTGGCTGCCGGGGTTGGGGCGCCGGCCCCGGCTTCGGCTTGGTGGGCGTCGAGCAGGTCGGCCGCATACGCAACGCCGGCTTCGGTCAGCGCGAAGCAGGTTGTATCGCTAAAGGCCAGGCTCAGCCCCGGCTGGAACATCCGTGCCGTGTCGGTGTCGCTGGTGGTTTCGCGTGCGTGCTCCGCATAGCCCATGCAAACGAGCCAGCGCAAATCGCTCCGGCTCATGCCCCCGCTGCAAAGAACGTCGATATTCAGGGCGAACTGCCAGCGGTCGGACCCGCAGTCGTGGGCTCGCCGGCGGGCTTCGGCCATTTGCTCGAGGCCGGGGACCGGCCGGGCGGCTGGTTGTGGAGTCGGCTTTGGGTTCAGGGCAAGGATGGTCATGGGTGCTCTTTCGTAGGGGTTACGCGGCGACGCGGGCTGATTTGCGCGCGGCCCGATTGCGCCCAGCCCAAAAGGCTTCCGCTTGCTTTCGGGCGCGCGCCTCGGCGAGCCGATCGCGGGAAATGACGGCTGGACTGTCGGCGGCCGGATCGGCGACCCCGGCCCCGCCGTCGCAGCGCAGGATGCGCGGCCGCGAAGACGGCCGCAGTGGAAGTGTCTCACTTATTACAGACATTGCAGTAGTACCTCCGCATGATTGCGGCGCGCCGAACCGTTCCACAATGGAGCCGGCGGCATGCCGTCGAATTGTTGGGCGTCTTATGGTCACTTTAGGGCCAAGTGCCGGCTTGCGCCCATTCCGGCTACCAGGCCCGCCGGCGTTCATGCCGCGCGGCGTTTGCCACTGTTCGAGCGGAGCCCGGCCACGGCAATCGGCAGCGCCGCCGCGCCGTTCTTGCGCCGGTAGCTATGGCTGCGCTCAATAGCCCGGCGCCGGGCTGATTCCGGTACGTCGTCAAAGCGTTCGCTCCGACGCTCAAGTTCCAAGTCGATCGCCTCGCTGATGGCGACAAGTTCATCGAAGTCAAGCTTCTTGACCTTTTTCAGAAACGCACTCACTTTTCGTGCCTCCTTAGTTGTGCCGGCCACCGCCGGCGGCTTTTGGGTAAGACCGATCACGCCGCACACAGGGAAAACATGTCGGTCGTAACGGGTGTTTCATGGTTTTTCGGGGGTTCGTTATGCGGCGAGCCGGCCTCGACGTGGGGCCTGCCTGGCGGCCGCCAAGCGCGTCGAAAGGAAATCCTCCCACTCCGACTCCTCCAACGGCCCCAGCACCAACAACACGCGATGGGTCCGCACGAACAACTCCAGGCCGTCGTGCATCTGCTCTGTGTGGAGGGCGACCCGATCAGGACCTTTGCGGGCTACCGCCTGCAAGAGGGCGTCGACGGCCCGCGCATCGTCCTCGGTAGCGTCGATTACCGTGACGTCGGCATGGCGCAGCGCATCGCGGATTGCGGGCAAATCGCGCACAAAACTGAGCCTGAGTTGGCGCCCCTCGGCTCGCTCTTCCCACCTTTTCAGCCGGGCAACCAGGTTGTCGCCCGGATAGAAAAGGAGCACCTTGGCCGTCGCCTGTTGAACGGTTGAGGGCATGTTTTTTACCACCTAAGAGTTCATAGAAAATTGCGGCTCTTTCGTTTCTGGGTGCAGACAGCCTTGGTTTCAAGCACGGCACACGGCGTGCGCCTACTACATTAGCCTGGCCTGCACCTAGAGACGGAAGAGCCAAACTTGCTGGGACCCGTGTCCCATGGAACGCGGCAGCATTAAGGCAAACCACGTGCCGAAGCCACGCCCCAGGTCGGGAAAGGGCGCAAGTTGTTGCAGGCACGGGAGTTAGCGGCAGAACGGCCGATAGAGGCCGATTTGCTCGAAGTGAGAAAGGTCGCAAAGCGCGACCCGACCATGGCTGCAAAGCGCGGCCAGCACTTAGAAAATGGGCTCTTCCGTTTCTAGGTGCAGGCCGCGATATTGTAGTAGGCACTCGCCGAGTGCCGTCCCTGAAAACAAGGGCTGTCTGCACCTAGAAACGGAAGAGACAGAAAATGATCCGGCCTATTCGGATCGTAGGGGCCGGAAGCGGGAGGGCGTAAGAAACTGGGCAAGGATCTTTTGCGGATCGGCCAACGGGATGGGCGAGCCGTCGCGCGGCGCCGCGGCCAACTGCCCGTACACTTCCAGAAGCCGACGCCCACTCGGCTCCAGGGCATACACACCGCGAATCGCCGCTTCGTTGGCCGCGATCAGCTCGGCCGCATTCTCGCGCGTCCTCTGCACGGCTTCAGAGAACCACGGGTTGTGGCGCAGCAGCTCGGCGGCGTCGGAGGGGTCGGCCGCCACGCGCCGGATGACCGTCTCCTGCAACTCGCGGTCGAGGTCGGCGAAGTCCACCCAGCCGGCATCGGCCTTCGCGGCAATCTGCTGCGGCAGATCGGTAGGGACGGGTCGGGCGAAGGCATCGAGTACGCGGCGGTAGGCGGCATCGAACCGACGGCAGAACGTTGCACGCCCCAACCAAGCCATGGGTACGCGGAAGTCGGAACTCAGCCCATCCAGCCGGATGCTCGCGGCGCGGAAGTCGGCGTTGATTTCCGGCAGGTCGCGGCCGACCAGCGGGCAACCGGCCAGCCAGGCTTCGAGCACGGCCATGCCGAAGCCCTCGGCCACGCTCGTGGTGACGATGGCGTCGGCCGCGGCGAGGTTCTCCAGGAACGTGAGCCCGCCGGGGCCGCCCACTTCAAATCGGCAGGGCAAATCCAGGTCGGCGGCAAGCCGCTTCCATCGTTCGTAGTACGGGGTTTCCATCGGGTTCAGCGGCGCCAGGGTCAGACCGAGGACCGTTCCCGGAGGCGCCAACGCGGCCATGAGCAACGCTTCCCCTACATTCTTGCGGCGGATGCACCGTACCGGGTACAGCAGGAACCGGGCATCCGGCGGAACGCCGAAACGCTCAGCCAGCTTGGCGCGGGCATCGGCCCGCGGGTGCGGGGCGCCGGCCCCCGGCACCGGATTCGGCAGCAGGTGCAGGCGCTCGGCAGGGACACCGCTTTTTTCAAGGATGGCGCGGTCGCGCTGGTTGAGTACGGCGTAATGCATGTGCGGCGCCTGCGGGTAGAGCGTGCCGGCAGCGGCCAGACGGCGCACTGCGGCATAATTCCCCGGCCGAAAATCTTCGGCGAAATCGTGCGGCTCCAACAGCAGGGCGTAGCCGTCCTGAGCCAGGATGGGCAGTACCTCCGGCAGCGCCGCGTTCTTGCCCAGCGAGTGGTTGTGTACATGCACGAGGGTATCGGCAGGGGCAAAGCCCAACGTGCCCAGCGCATTCATGACCGCCATGAGCAGGCCCACCGGTCCGCATTCCGTGCCGGTCGGGCGAAGGTGGTCGTACGCCAACTCGGGTAGTTCGTGCAGGGTAAGCCGGATCCTGCGTAACCGCCCGGCGAGCTGCTCGTCCCAGCCCGCTCGTCGTCCGCCGTACAAGATGGCCGCTTGCCAGGGCCCGTCGCCGGTGAGCACCGAATCGAGGGCGGCAAGCTGGTTTTCGATTACGCGGGTCACGCCGCCGCGGTTCAGATGGTAGTGGACGATAACGAGGTTCATCGCAAGGTTCGCGTGAAAAATTTTCCCATTCCGATTTTCGTGGCACGGAGGAAGTGGCATCCTAGCTCGCGCAATCGGATGGCTCTTCGGGATGGAATCTCTGCCGGTAGGCGTCCACTTCAATCATGGGCCGCCGCTCGACTTCCTCGATCACGTGTTCCACTTGCCGGTACGCGCCGTCGCTGACCTCGAACTGCCGCATCAGGCTGGGCAACACGTCGTGGAACTCGACCACGCCGCGCCGCTGGAGCCGGGCCATGAAGGTGCGCAGCACACCGAAGGCCATGCGGCCCAGCGCGATCGTTTCCTGGTTGCGGTGGATGCGGCGGTCGAGATCGGTTTGCGCGAACGCGTACAGGCCAAGCCGTTCGTAAATATCGATGAGCATGCTGGTTTCGACCCCGTAGCCGACGGGAAACGGAATCTGCTCGAAAACCGAGCGCCGGCCCGCGTATTCGCCGGAAAGCGGCTGGAGGATGGCCGTCAATTCGGGATAGAACAGGCTGAACAGGGGCCGGATCAGGATTTCAGTGACACGCCCTCCACCGGTCGGGCGCAGCCCGCCGGAAACCGCCAGCGGCCGATCGTAGAAGGCTTTCACATAGTGGACTTCGGGGTCGTGGATGAGCGGTCCGACCAGGCCGTACACGAACCGCGGGTGGATATTGCGGATGTCGGCGTCGACGAAGACGATGATATCGCCCTTCAACAGGAACAGGGCTTTCCAC
>SKZG01000352.1 GCA_007127495.1 Planctomycetales bacterium | reverse complement strand
GTCCAGATGGTTCGTCGGTTCATCGAGCACCAGCAGGTTCGCCTCGGTCAGGCAAAGGCGAGCGAGGGCCACGCGGCACCGTTCGCCGCCGCTGAGCTTGCCGACCGGTTGGAGCTGGGTGTCTCCGCTTAGTCCGAATCGCCCGAGCAGGTTGCGCCGGGTCTGGATATCGATCGATCCATGGGGCGGCCGCACGGCGTCGACAGCCTGCACCTCGTCATGCAACTGCCGCAGATGTTGGTCGAAATAGCCAAGCTTCACGCCATGGCCCAGCGAAGCGCGTCCCCCGTCGGGTTCAATCAAACCAACGAGACATTTCAGAAGCGTGGTCTTGCCGCAGCCATTGGGGCCGAGCACGGCCCATCGTTCGCCACGCGCGACGTCAAATGTCACCTCGCGAAACAAGGGCTCCCCAAAACCTTTGCTGAGCCGTTCCGCGCGAAGGACTACGTCGCCGGACCGCGACGCCGCTGGAAATGCCATTGGGGGGGTGGTTATTTCACGCGGCACAGGAACCGCTTCAATCCGTTCGAGCTTCTTGCGACGATCTTCCGCCTGGGCGTGTTTCTGGCCGTACGCGTTCCGGCGGATGAAATCCTCGGTCTTGGCGATCTCGATTTGTTGTTTCTCGTAAGTGCGCCGCTCGACGCTCAGCCGCTCTTGTTTCTGGCGCCGGTAGGCTGAGAAATTCCCGGCATAGGAGTCCACCGTGCCCTGCACCAGTTCGACGGTGCGCGTGACAACGCGGTCCAGAAGCGAGCGGTCGTGGCTCACCACAATGACCGTTGCCGAGCTATCCAGAAGAAACTCTTCAAGCCATTGCGTCGCCTCGATATCGAGATGGTTCGACGGTTCGTCGAGCAGCATCAGGTTGGGCTCGGCCAGCAGAAGCTTGGCCAACATGAGCCGGTTCTGCTCACCGCCGCTGAGGCTGTTGACGGCCTGGCCGAAGGCGGCTTCCGAAAAACCCAGACCGCGCAGCACTCGCTTGATCTTATGATCGAGGTTGTAGGCGTCGCGCCGTGCAAGTTCCTGCTGCAGGTGGTCGTAGCGCGCGGCCAGGCGGTTCATGTCGTCGGTGGCGTCGGCCATGGCCTCCGCAACGGCCACCGCCTCGCGCTCCAGGTGGATCAGTTCCGCCAGCGCCGATTTCGCCTCCTCATACACGTGTTTCGCGCCCGCCAAATGCACCTGCTGCTCGAACGATCCGGCATGGACGGACGGATGGACCGTGATGACGCCGGCGTCAGGCTCTTCCTTGCCGGCAATGATCCGCAGCAAAGTCGATTTGCCGCACCCATTCGGCCCGACCAGCGCAATCCGCTCCCCGGGGTGAACCTGGAACGTTACACCGTCAAGCAACGGTTCGGGCCCAAAATGTTTACAGACTTGCTGGACATCGAGAACGATCATAATGGAATTGCGGCGGCGATGCCTCCAGAGAAATGGCGGTAGCGAACGCTTCCTTCTTGTGCAACGGCCCGTTTCGGCCGGTAAGGGGATACAAAGGGCACCGTTCCTTCGCAGAGACCGACGAGAACAGTCTACCTTACCGGAATCGTGAATGGTACCGGCGGTCCGTCTCTTGGGTGTGCAATTTTTCCGCCCCCCTCCTGGCTTCGCCACAGGAAACACCGACCGACCCCCAGGCCGGGCGGCCGACTGGACTGCACCTCGGGCAGGCAATCCGGCATTCTTGCGGCGCGAGGCTCGCGGCGCGGGACCAGGATCACATCCCTTGGCGTCGACATGCACCAATGGAAAACCCCAGGGCTGTCCCCTTCGCATGGAGCCGAGAAGACTGCCTGCGCCGCCCCGTGAACAGTTACGACCTTTCTGCTATACTTTCTGGGGCCAGTTCCCCCGAGTTTCCGTGGAGCGCACCGTTTACCCAAAAGGCTTGACCATGCCCAAACCCTTCGCGCCGCCCGACGCGTTGTTTGCGACGCCTCCTCGCCTTGAGCCGTTGCGGAGCCGCCCCATGCCGATGGTGATGGTCGTTGCCCTGGGGATCACGGTGGTTGCCATCGCATGGGGCCATTCCACTCACGCTGCGGCTGAAACAGCCGGCGCAACCAGCGAGAGAGCCGCGCACATTCAGCCGGCCGGCGCGCCGAGGAAGGCACGAGTACCGGATCGTGCAGTTCAACAAAACCTTCTCCGCGTACTCGACGAGACCTTCCAGACCAAGGCCGTGAGGGAACCGGATGCGAAGGTCTCATTATCGAAGAAGCTAGCCACTATGGCCGAGAAGGCCCAGAACGAGGATGAGCGTTTCGTCCTGCTGCGCCGGGCTTCCGAGTTGGCTTCCGAGGGGGGCGATGCGCAGCGCATGCTGGCGCTCGTAGCGCAAATCGCGGAACAATTCCAGGTCGACCGGCTCGCAGCTCAGGCCGCCATGCTTCACAGGTTCGCGAAAGATGCCGTCGTCGAAGGGCGAATCGCCTCGCTGGCAGCAGCCGCGGCCAGTGTGATTGACGAGGCAGTGGCCAACGAACGGTTTGATTTGGCTGAAGCGCTTTCCGCGTCGGTATACCGCGCATGCCAAGCCTCGGCGGGGCGCCCTTTTCGCGTCGAAGCCCTACGACGCCGCCGCGAGGTTTCGGAAATGCATGAACGATGGAAATCGGTCCTGGAGGCGCAGGCTGCGCTCGAAACCACCCCCGACGATGAGGCAGCGAACACGACGGTCGGTCGGTGGTACGGCATCGTCCGGCACGATTGGGAAAGGGCCTTCCCGCATTTGACTAAAGGCTCTGACCCGGAAATCAAGACGCTGGCCCAGCGCGAACTGAATCACCCGCCTGCCGATCCGGCTGCCCAGGTCGACCTGGCCGACGCATGGTGGGCCCTGGCCCAAACGGGCAATCAGGATTCGCAGTCGGCGCTCTTGGCAAGGGCAGCCTACTGGTACGAGCGGGCGCGACCGCAGTTAAACAGCCCGTTGCTCAAGGCGAAGGTTGCGAAGCGGCTGTGCGAACTCGCCGCCAACGCCCCGAAAACTTCCGAACCGGCGGCGCATGCGCCCCCGAAAGCTCGCCCTCCGGCTCGAAAGGTTAGAAGTCAGGTGCAGCCGCCCGATATCGGCCTCGAATCGCCGGAACACATCCCGGTGGGAAAGGTGCGGGAATATGCGTTCGGTGCGCAGGTCACGCGCATCACCGCATCGGCCGATGGCCGCCGGTGCGCCGCGGTCGGCTGGGATGGCCGGCTCGTGTGTTGGGACACGGCCAGTGGTGAAGAGGTTGTGAACGTCCAATTCGGGAAGACTCTCTATGGCGTGGCGATCTCGCCCGATGGCCGGCTGGCCGTGTGCGGCGGCCAGGATCCCGTTCTACGCGTCGTCGATCTGACCGCCGGCAAGGAGATCCAGGCCATCCCGGTGACCGGATGGCAGTTTACGCAGGTCTTATCGCAGGACGCCCAACGCCTCCTGGTGGGAACCGACAACGGCGTCAAACTGTGGGACCTGGCAAGGAGGATGGAATTGGTGCGTTTCCAAGGTTCGGGTGGCTGGGTGGAAGGTGTCTGCTTTTCCGGCGACGAGCGACTTGTCGGCACTGCCAGTACCGACCGGACCGCCCGCGTACTGCAAATCCCAACCGGCCGGCAAATCGTGTCGTTCCGAGGCCACACGGACCACGTACGATCCATCGCCCTTTCTCGGGACGGGCGGCTCGCCATCTCCGGCGGCGACGATCGGATGGCCCGACTGTGGGACGTCACCACGGGCCGCGAAATCCATCGGGTTGTACACCGGGGCAACGTCTATGGAGTGGCTTTGACCGACAATGCTCGTTACGCGATCTCGACCGGCGGCGGGCTGAAGATGTGGGAGGTCGCTACCGGCCGGGAAATGGCTGACTTCGACGACGCCGGCGGGCTGTCCACGCTTCTGGCGGATAACCGGTTTGTCCTCACCGCGCGCGGCGAGAGCGTTATTCTCTGGCGACTGCCCCTGACGGCATCGGGCCTGGCATTCGACGGCACGTACGAAAAGCCGCGATAGGGTTCGCCCGTTCCGGCGCGTGCTTCCTATCGAAAAGACCTGCCCCGGGGGACGCGGGCGAGTCGCTCGCGGTTATCCGGCGAATTCGAAGGACCCGACTCCCTGCACACCCGGCCGCACACGGAATAGTCCTCCGGCGTGCGGCTGATGGCTGAGTTCCTCCTCGGTTAAGTCAATCCGGGCGGTCGTGATGTACAGTTCGTCGAGGTTTGGGCCGCCAAACGCGCAGGACGTGACTTTGGTGACCGGCAAATCGACGGCCTGGAGCATCGTGCCGCCGACCGGATCCCAGCAGCTTACCCGACCGGCACGGAATTGAGCGATCCACAGCATTCCACGCGCGTCGATGGCCATGCCGTCGGGGCTTCCTGCCCCTTCGGGAAATAGCACAACGTCCCGGCGATTGGCGATGCCGCCTGTCTCCACCACGTAATCGAACGCAGTCACCCTGCGCGTTGGAGTGTCAATGTAGTACATGGTACGGTGGTCAAGGCTCCAGACGATTCCATTCGAGGTGGTCACGTCGTCCAACATGCACTCGACCCTCAAGTCGGGATCGAGCCGCCACAAGTTGGCGGCGCCGCGCGTTCGGGTCAGGCTCATGGTGCCGGCCCAGAAGCGGCCCGCAGGGTCGCACTTTCCGTCGTTGAAGCGGGTGTCGGCCCGGGGGGATTCCGGCTCGCACAGGACGCCGACTTGCTCGGTTTCGAGATCGAGAGTCGCAAAACCGTGTTGCACGGCCATAACGAGTCCACCGCTACGACGCACGACAATCGTGCTCACCTTTTGGCCGATGTCGATGCCCCGGTCGCTTCCCGTCGCCGGGTCGAGGACGTGGACTTCGTGCCGTTCGATGTCGACCCAGAAGAGGCGCTGCGAGGGCGCATGCCAAAGGGCGCCCTCCCCCAAAACGGCCTTCGCATCGAGAACCAGTTCCACTTCCATGGACGCACCTGCGGTAGAGTGTGGCTGTGCATAAACGCCATACGGGCCGGAATCATACACGGAATATGACTTCGCCGGAAGTGGGGTGTCGCAAACTCGTCTGAAATACTGACAGCCCCGTGTGTGCGGTTATCTGGTACAATACCTATAGGGAGTCCGTGAGTGTTCATCATGCCGGAATCTTCGCAACCAACCGACAACTCGCAAGCCGCCGAGAAGGTTCGCACCTTCCCGCAGACACCCGGCGTGTACCTGATGAAGGACACCGGCGGCCGGGTGATTTACGTTGGCAAGGCGAAGAATCTCCGAAACCGGGCAGGGAGCTACTTCCTCAAGGCGGCCGCCGACGACCCCCGCACCGCAAACCTTGTGCGCGAAATCCGCGACATCGACTGCCTCGAAGCCGAAACCGAAATCGACGCCTTGCTGATCGAGGCGCGGCTCATCAAGGACATCCAGCCGAAATACAATAAGGACCTACGCGACGGGAAATCGTTTCCCTATTTGGAAATCACCACACGCGAACCGTTCCCCCGTGTGGCGTTCACACGCCAACCCAGAGCCCGCGGTACGAAACTGTACGGACCGTTCACCAACCCGCGGGCCTTGCGGGGCGCTATTCAAGTGCTGCAACGTATCTTCAAGTTCCGGACCTGCTCGCTGGACATCGATGAGGCGGACCCGCGATGGCGCTGGTTCCGCCCGTGCCTGCTGGCGTCGATCCAGCAGTGTACGGCCCCGTGCAACCTGCGTATCCCTCGCGAGGAGTATCGCAAGGACATCCGGCGGCTCATCCGCTTTCTCAACGGTAAAGGAGAGTCGGTGCTGAAGGAGCTTCGCGCAGCGATGGTCGAGGCGGCAAAGGAACTCCGCTTTGAAGACGCCGCCCGCCTACGCGACGAAATCCGGATGCTCGAAACACTCGACGACCGGGGCGAACTGGAAACGCACGTCCAGCCCGAGGTCTTTCCCGTCGATCCGAAACGGGGCCTGGCCGGGCTACAAAAAGTGCTGCACCTTCCCGCCAGGCCGAGAATCGTCGAAGGCGTCGACATCGCCCACACCGGCGGCACCGACACCGTGGCCGGCATCGTACAATTCCTCGATGGGCTGCCGTTCAAGCCGGGCTACCGGCGACTGCGCATCCGTGGCGTGACGGGGCCCGACGATACAGCAAGTATTCGAGAGGCCGTGTTCCGCCGATTCGAGCATCGCGATCGGGAAAACGACCCCATGCCCGACATCCTGCTGATAGACGGAGGCCGCGGACAGCTCCACGCGGCGTTGGCCGCCCTGGCCGCGCTGGGCACGGCGCCGCCGATGGTGATTTCACTGGCGAAACGCGAGGAACTGGTGTTTCGGCCCGATACGGACGAGCCGCTTCAACTCAGCCGGCACAGCTACGCGCTGCGACTGCTGCAGTACGTGCGCGACGAGGCCCATCGATTCGCCCAACACTACCACCACGTGCTCCGCCGCCGCTCCCAACTTCCAGGACGTAAGGCAGATCGTGAATAGGCGGCCGGAAAGTGGCACGCCGCGAGCCCTCACTCGTCTTCCGGCTCCTTCGTGAGTTCAGGAGGCTCCTCGTCTTCCCAGTCGCAGGGCAGCCGGTTCTGCTCGTCAAGCCAGCGTCCGAGATCAACCAGACGACACCGCTCGGAGCAGAACGGGAGCGACGAGGACGCGGGTTCCTCAAACTGCCGGCCGCACGTGGGACATTGCAACTGGCGCATACTCTGAGCCTTCCTGGTTGCCCCGTTCATTTCGCTGAAGCGAGTTGTTGAAGCCCCTGGGCCGTGTTGGCATGCTGCTGCCGCAATTCGCCAAGGCTGTCGCGCTCTTTCTGAACGACGGCGGCTGGGGCCCGATCCACAAAGCTGCGATTCGCCAGCTTCTTTTCCTTGGCAACGATGAGGGCGGCCAGTTTATCGAGTTCCTGGCGCTTTCGTGCAACTTCCGCTTCAATGTCGATCAGGTCAGCCAAGTCGACAAACACCTCCAGCCCGGAAACCGTAGCGTTCGCACTCAACGCTGCGGGTGTCACCTCCGGCCCCATTCCGGTCGGCTGAGCGCCCGCCATGCTCGCGAAGTAGGACGCCATGGGCGCCAGCAGGTC
>SKZG01000285.1 GCA_007127495.1 Planctomycetales bacterium | reverse complement strand
GAGGTCGCGAAGAGCAGGCCGTCCAGTTGCTCAACGCCGCGTTGAACACCACCCAGCCGTTCTCCAACCGGCAGGAAGCCCAGGCGCTGCTCCAGCGATTGGCTCGTTAGGCGGCTGTCCGATTTCAAAATCGGATATTGAATTATGGCTCTTCCGTTTCTAAGTGCAGACAGCCCTTGTTTTCGGGACGGCGCACGGCGTGTGCCTACTACAATGAAGAGGCCTGCACTTAGACATGCGATGGGCTGGCACTGCGCCGGGCGTCTGTGTCGTGGTCCATCATCGGCGCCCATCTTCTCCCTCCCCCTTGACCGGCGTGAGTCCGGCCGTATCCTGGTAGAACGCCCGGTGGCCTGGATTCTGGGAGTTTCCCAAGAATTACAAGTCGGGGCGATGACCGGGGGCCGTTCGCACGAGTGGCCATGGGGGGCCGCGAAAGGGTCTGTATGGCAACTGCCAAGCTGAAGGATTTCTCTTGGGAAAGGATGACCGCTGCCGTGGATGCCGTGCGAGAACGAGCGCGTCGTATTGCCGTTGCGCTGGATGGGGCGGGAATCAAGCACGCCATGATCGGCGGGAATGCCGTCGCGGCGTGGGTCGCACGCGTCGACGTCGAGGCGGTGCGGAACACGAAGGACGTGGATATTCTGGTCCGTCGTGACGACTTCCCGCGTGCCGTCAAGGCCGCGCAGTCGGCTGGTTTCGTCTACCAGAATGTTGCCGGCGTTGACCTCTTCCTGGATGGGCCCGAGGGGTCGGTCAGAAGCGCGGTTCATGTTGTTTTCGCGCAAGAAAAGGTGCGGGCCGATTATCTTCTTCCCGCCCCTGACGTGACCGAGTCGGAAGCAGGGCCGGAGTTCACCGTTGCGGCGCTCGACGCCTTGGTGCGGATGAAACTTACCTCGTTCCGCCTGAAGGACAAGGTCCATCTGCTGGACCTGCTGGACGTGGGGTTGATCGATGAGAGCTGGTGCGAACGCTTCCCGCCGGAGCTTGACGCAAGATTGCGGGAAGTGATGGACGCACGGGACCGGGAGCGGTGACCTTCGCCGAATTATCGCACACACCCGAGGGGAACACGAACGTAAAGGTCCCATATCGCCGATCGTCGACGCGTCGTGCACGTGGCACGCGCTTCGGCAGTTCACCTCCGAGAGGGTCGGAGCGGGCTCGAGGAAACTTATGGTTATGAAGTACGTCGTTGCCCTGTTCTTTCTCCCGTGACGATTTGCGGTACCTCCGCAATCCAAAGAGAGGTGGGTGGTGCCTTGCCAGGTTGCCGGTTCTCGGGTAGGCTTGGGGGTTTAGCCCTTGCGATGCTTGCGATGCCAACTCCCCGACCCGATGAACAACGGATTGTAATTACCGGCGTGGGCCTCACCGCTCCGAATGGGGATGGTTTGGCTGAGTTCCGGCAAAGCTTGCTTACCGGCCGAAGTGGGGTGGTGCCCTATGAAATACGCTACTTCGGGAAGACGGTGGCCGGGGTCTGCCGATTTGATGAGCTGAAGTATCAGCGCCGCAAGGAAGTGCGCCGCGGCACGCGGGCCGGGGGCATCGGAATCTACTGTGCCCACGAAGCCGTTGCCGATTCCAGCCTGGATTGGCAGAACATTGACAAGTCTCGCGTGGGCATCTACATTGGCGTGACCGAGCACGGAAACGTCGAAACCGAGAACGAAATCTACCTGATCAAGGGCTACGATTACGACACGCAGTATTGGTCGCACCACCACAATCCCCGAACCGTCGCCAATAACCCGGCCGGCGAAGTGTCAATCAACCTGGGCATTACCGGGCCGCATTACACGCTCGGGGCCGCGTGTGCGGCCGGGAACGCGGGCCTGATCCAGGGCACGCAAATGCTACTTTTGGGCGAGTGCGACATAGCCCTGTCAGGTGGTGTCTCGGAAAGTATTCACACCTTTGGTATATTTGCCAGCTTCCACAGCCAGGGCGCGCTGGCCCGGCACGACGCCCCGGCGAAGGCCTCACGCCCTTTCGATGCCGACCGCAACGGGATTGTCGTGGCCGAAGGGGGCTGCGTGATGGTCTTGGAACGACTTTCCGACGCCAAGGCGCGCGGCGCGAAAATCCATGGCGAGATCGCCGGCTATGCCATCAATAGCGATGCTGGCGATTTTGTCCTGCCCAACCCGCAACGCCAGGCCGAGTGCATCCGAATGGCCCTCAGCCGCGCCGGAATGAGACCGGACGACGTCGACATTGTGAGCACGCACGGCACGGGCACCGCCAGCGGCGACATTCAGGAAGCCGTGGCCCTGCGCGACGTGTGGGGCGACAGCCACCGTACGGCCGTGAACAACACGAAGAGTTTCATAGGGCATGCGATGGGCGCGGCGGGCGTATTGGAATTGGCGGGCAACTTACCCAGCTTCCGCGACCAAATGTGCCATCCGACCATCAACCTCGACCGAATCGACCCCGAGTGCGAGTTGGCCGGTCTGGTCGTGGGCGAACCCCGTAAATTGGACCGGGCCGACGTGATCCTGAACAATTCGTTCGGTATGTTGGGCATCAATTCGGTCGTGATAGTGAAGCGATACACAGGCGCCTAATGGAGGCGCCACAGTCTTTCATGGAGTACACTGCATGACGGCAGACGACATCCGAGAAGCCATACTCGAAATCCTTTCCGACATCGCCCCCGATGAAGACCTCAGCGACTTGAAACCCGACATCGCTTTCCGCGACCAGCTCGAGTTGGACAGCATGGACTTCCTCGACATTGTCATGGAGTTGCGAAAGCGGTATCGCATTCAGATTCCCGAGGAGGAGTATACGAAGCTGGCCAGTATGCAGAGCACGGTCGAGTACCTCGAGCCGCGCATGAAGGACATCGAGAAGTCCTAGGGGTTCCGCGTCCATCGGGCGCGGTCGCCGGGGAGCGCAATGGTCGCCAGGGAGTGCAATGTACGACACGATCATCATCGGCGCGGGCATGTCGGGGCTGGCGGCCGGCATTCGGTTGGCCCATTTCGACCGGCGCGTCTGTATTCTGGAGCGGCACCATGCGATTGGCGGGCTGAATTCGTTCTATCGGCACCGGGGGCGCCGGTTCGACGTGGGGCTGCACGCGGTGACGAATTATGCCCCGAAGGGGACCCGGCAGGGGCCGCTGGCCCGCCTGCTCCGGCAGTTGCGGGTTGCGTGGGATGAATGGTCGCTTGCGCCGCAGTGCGGGTCGGCCATTGTCTTTCCGGGCGTCACGCTCGAGTTTTCAAACCATTTTGAGCAGTTCGCCGCCAATGTGGCCCGCCACTTCCCCGGCCAGGAACCGAAGTTGCGCCGCCTGGTCGATGCCTTGGCCACCTACGAGCAGCTTGGCGAGCAGGCCGCCTGCGAGTCGGCCCGCCGTGTCGTGTCGTCGATCATTGACGAGCCGTTGCTTCGCGAGATGCTGTTTTGCCCCGTGCTGTTTTACGGCGGAGCACGGGAACACGACATCGACTTCGGGCAGTTCAGCGTGCTGTTCCGTTCGATCTTTCTGGAGGGCCTTGGACGGCCCACCGCCGGCATCCGCGCCATCGTCAAGAAGCTGGCTCAGCGATTTCAGGCACTAGGCGGCGAGTTGCGGCTTAAGGCTCGGGTGCAGCGCATCGCGGTGAAGGAAGGCCGGGTCCACCACGTCGAGTTGGAGGACGGCACGGAACTTCCGACCCGCAACGTCCTCTCTTCGGCCGGATGGCCTGAAACCATGCGGCTTTGCAGCCTGCCGGCGGATCCGGCCGCGGTGGAGCCGGGGCAAATCTCGTTTGTCGAGTCGATTTCCGTCCTCGACGCCCAGCCGGCCAGCTTCGGCTACGACCGCACCATGGTCTTCTTCAATGAAACCGATACGTTCGACTACCGGCAACCGGAAGATTTGGTCGACCTGCGGAGCGGGCTGATTTGCTCGCCGAACAACTTCGTCTATACGGAGCCGTCGGGCGAGGGCATGGTGCGCATCTCGGCCTTGGCCAACTTCCGCCGCTGGGCCGCCCTCGACCCGGAGCAGTACCGCCTCAACAAGCTCCATTGGTACGATCGGCTGGCCGAGGCCGCCGTGCGGCACGTACCGGATTTTCGCAGCCGCGTGATCGATACCGACATGTTCACGCCCACCACCATCCGGCGGTTCACCGGCCGCGACAACGGTGCGATCTACGGCGCGCCCACCAAGCATTACGACGGCCGCACCCCCATCGACAACCTGTACATCTGCGGCACCGACCAGGGGCTGGTCGGCATCGTCGGCACGCTCATCAGCGGCATCGCCATTGCGAATCGCTACTTGCTCAGGAACTGAACCCCATGGCGCACGACGTTCTTCAAGGTATTCGCGACCGCTACGACGTGATTGTCGTGGGCGGCGGCTTGGGCGGCATGACCGCGGCCAACACGCTGGCTCGGGCCGGCCATGCCGTGCTCTTGCTGGAGCAGCACGTCAAACTGGGCGGGCTGGCCACGTGGTTCCGCCGCCCCGGCGGGTATGTGTTCGACGTGGCCCTGCACGGCTTTCCCGTGGGCATGATCAAGAGCTGCCGCCGGTATTGGACCCGCGAACTGGCGGACGCCATCGTGCAGTTGAAACGCATCCGCTTCGACAACCCCATGTTCTCGCTCACCACGACTTTCGACCGGCAGGATTTCACGCGGCTGCTCAGCGACGGCTTCCGGATTCCCGAGGAAAACGTCCGCGCCTTCTTCGACACCGCCCGCGACATGCAATTCACCGACGAGCCCGAATTGACCACCGGCCAACTCTTCGAGCGGTTCTTTCCGGGCCGCGACGACGTGGTGCGCCTGCTCATGGAGCCGATCACGTACGCCAACGGTTCCACGCTCGAAGATCCGGCACTGACCTACGGAATCGTCTTCTCGAACTTCATGTCGAAGGGCGTCTACACGTTCGAGGGCGGAACCGACCGGCTGGTCAAGCTGATGCATGAGGAACTGGTCCGCAACGGGGTCGACGTGCGCACCAAGGCGAAGGCGGAACGCATTACCGTCGACGCCGCCCGCCGAACGACCGGCGTGACCGTGGCCGGTCGACACATTGCGGCGCCGGCGGTCGTGTCGAACGGAAACCTGCTGGGGACGATTTTCGACCTGGTGGGCGCGGAGGCGTGGCCCGCCGAGTTCGCCGAACAGGCGCGGGCGGTGCGCCTGAACAACTCCAGCACCCAGGTGTACCTGGCGCTGCGCGAGGGCGAGACGATCGACGAGGCGACCGGCGACCTGCTGTTCAGCTCCACGGCCCCCAGTTTCCAGACCGACCTGCTGCTCAGCCGTGACATTACCAGCCGGACGTATTCGTTTTACTACCCGCGGGCACGGCCGGAAAGCAGCCCGCAGTACCTGGCCGTGGCCAGCAGCAACGCCCGGTACGACGATTGGGCGAGCCTTGCACCGGATGAATACGCCGACGGCAAGCGCCGGCTGATCGACGAAACGCTCGACGCCCTCGATCACTATGTGCCGGGCATTCGGGACAAGGTGCATTGGTTCGAGGCGGCCACGCCGCGAACCTTTCGCCGTTACACGGGGCACTGGCAGGGCGCCAGCTTCGGCACGAAGTTCGAGGGGCTGGCCGTCAGCCGCGCCATGCCCGAGCAAATCGCCGGGCTCTACCACGCCGGGAGCGTGGGGATTATCATGTCGGGTTGGCTCGGAGCGGTGAACTACGGGGTGATCGTGGCCAACGACGTCGATGCGTACCTGATGAACCGCGGGTCGCGCGCCACGGCCCCGCCGCCGGAGGCGCCCTGACGCGTCCCCCTTCCATCACGCGAGAAACGATTGCCATGACGGAATCCGTTCCCCAGGAAATTCTCGACGCCATCCCGCACCGTCCGCCGTTCCTGCTGGTGGACCGGATTGTCGAACGTTCCGACACCCGGCTGGTGGGCGAGAAGACCTTCACCGGCGAAGAAGCATTCTTCGCGGGGCATTACCCCGGCTATCCCCTTGTGCCCGGCGTGCTCCTGTGCGAGGCGGCGATGCAGTGCGGCGCCATTCTGCTGTCGCAGCAGTTCGTGGCCGACCCCGACCGCGTGCCCGTGGCCACCCGCCTGAACGACGTGCGGCTGAAGCGCATGGTCCGCCCGAATGAGACGCTGCGCATGGAGGTGGAACTGACCGAACGGCTGGCAAACGCTTTCTTCCTGACGGCCAAGGTAACCGTCGCAGGCACGACCGCCGTCCGATTCCAGTTCGCATGTACCGCGGCGCCGCGAGGAGAATGACCCGTGACGGATTTCTTGCAGCTCCAGGAAAAGTCGATCCTGATCCTCGGCGTGGCCAATCGCAAGAGTGTGGCTGCCCACGTCGCTCGCATCGTGGAGGAGGCCGGGGCTCGGTGCGTTTACGTGGTCCGGGACGATGCCGTTCGCGCGGCCACGGCCGCCTTGCTCGCGGGGCGCGACGTGTATACCTGCAACGTGGAACGGCCGGAGGAAATCGCCCAACTGCGCGACGCGCTCGCCGCCCGCGGCGAACGCTTCGCCGGCCTGGTCCATTCCATCGCGTTCGCTGATTACTCCGAAGGGATCAAGCCGTTCCACGCGACGCCGCGGGCGGCGTTCTTGCAGGCGGTCGACGTTTCCTGCTACTCGCTCATCGCCGTGGCCGACGCCGTGAAAGACCTGCTCGAGCCCGACGCCTCGGTGGTGACCATTTCGATTTCGACCACGCAGATGGCCAGCGAAAACTACGGTTTCATGGCGCCTATCAAGGCGGCGCTCGACTCGTCGCTGGCGTTCCTTGCCAAATCGTTCAGCCGGTTCTCGCGAGTGCGGTTCAACGCGGTGGCGCCGGGGCTGTTGAAGACTTCGGCTTCCGCCGGCATTCCCGGCTACGTGGACGCGTACCTGTACGCTGAGCAGGTCATTCCGCGCAAGGAGGCCTTGCGCACGGAAGAGGCGGCCCAGGTGGCGGCCTTTCTGCTCAGCCCCCGGTCCAGCGGCATCAACGCGCAACGGATCGTCGTGGACGCCGGCATGTCGATCAACTACTTCGATGCCGACCTCGTGCGCCGTGCCATGCGGCCGGAGTGAGCGCCTCCCTATGGGGCGATCCGATAACTCCCCTCTCCCTCTGGGAGAG
>SKZG01000517.1 GCA_007127495.1 Planctomycetales bacterium | reverse complement strand
GGTGTCGACAGCGGCGGGCTGGACGGCACGGATGGCCGTGGCGACATTGATCGGTGTCAGCCCGCCCGCTAGCACAATCGGGGGGCGTCGGGCTGAGGATGCCTCGCCGCGAAGCGCCGGCCAGTCGAGCGTGATGCCCGTACCGCCGTACTGGCCCGTCACGCAGGCGTCAAGCAGGATCATGCGAGGGGTAGCCCCCAAATCGGCGCATGCGGCCAGATACTCGTCGATGGGGCCGAATCCCCGCGAATCGAGCCGGAACGCGCGTATAAGGGGTATGGCTGACAGCCTGGCCAGCAGCTCGGGCGGCTCGTCGCCATGCAATTGGACCGCATCCAGCCCAAGCAACTCGTGCTGGCGTTGAATGGCATTCTCGCAGGCGTTTACGAAAACGCCCACTTTTACTGTGCCCGTGGGCAGCGATTCCGCGATTTCGCATGCACGCTCGGAGGCGATGAATCGTTTGCTGCCCGGAAAGAAGTTCAGCCCGACGGCATCGGCCCCCGCTCGCGCTGCGGCCAGGGCGTCGGCCACGGTGGTGATGCCGCAAATCTTGACCTGAAACATAGTCCATATCATGACAAATAGGGCGGGCTCGTGCAAGCGATGAAAGAAAATCGGTCCGAATGCCGAGGTTTTGCCAGCGGCTCTTAAGATACGGTGGCTGGGTAGTCGATGACGATTAAGCGGGAAAACGTGTACCTTATGCGGCTATGGAACGGTGGGTGGGCATGAATGTCGATGGAAAAGGTCAATCCTCATTGGTCGTGTCGCCGTCTTCGTGGTCGGTGAACACAGTCTTGTTGGTCATTGTGTTCGTGGTAACCAGTGCGCTAGTATACCACTGGGGCCATAAGGCAGCGAGCAGCGTTCATGCTGAGCCGAGGTATGACATGGAAGCATTTCGCCGGGAACAAAGGCGGCAGACCGAAGCCGCCCACGCAAGCGCGGTAGCGGCTGCCGAGGAGGCCCGGATTCAATGGCAGCGCGCCGAAGCGGAACGACGGGACTTCGTCGACCGTTTTCTACAAGACCAGGAGACCGAAGCGCTTCACGCCGCACAGTCGCAAACGCTGCCTTCCCCACACAAACAGCCCGCGCCCGCGGCGCGAGTCGAGAATCCCGAGTGGGTGGAACTGAGCGGGGAGCGAGACCGATTGGAGCGGCGACTCGCCGAGCTGCTCGTCGATCGGACCCCTGCGCACCCCGAAGTACAAGGACTGACGCAGGAGTTGACCGAGGTTCGTCAGGTGCTGTCGGGCGTGGCGCGGTGGATTGGTCCGGAGGCCGGGCGCGGACCCTTGAAACTTCCGCTTGCCGAGTGGGAGGCTCCGCACGCCGAAACGAATGTCGCCAAACCCGTCGATTTGGAGCGGTTCGCCCGCGAACATGCTGAGGCGAGGGAACAGCTCGACCGATTGAGCCGAAAGGTCGAAGCCGCGCGCATCAGGCACGAGCAGGCAGCCGCGGCGGAACGTGCGGCGTGGGCAGACCATGTGCGTGGGCCGGAAATCGACATGACGATTTCTCCTCCTGCTGAGGTGATCTCCGCCGATGCGGGGCCGGGCCGCTTGCTTTCCATCTCGCTTTTCGCCGGCTTGGCCATGATGGTTGGCGTGGGCATGGTTGCCACAGGCGCCGCCATGGAGCCGGCTTTGGACTCAGCGACCCAAGTGAGTACCGTAACGGGTGTTCCAGTCATTGCGGCGGTTACGATTCCCGGCCTGAAGCCATTGTCCGGCTTGGGACGGCATCGGGCGTGGCTGCGTCTTGCATCGTGCCTTGGCGGTGCGGCCCTCATCGCCGGCTGCGTGGGACTATGGTACTGGGCCGTTACAGGCTGAACGCGGCAGCTTGGTGAGGTAAGCGGCAGTACCACCGCGCAGTTCATGCGAAGGGGACAGTCCCATTTTCGCGGGCGAAAGGCGTTCTCCACGGGGGATACGCTCTTCGCGGCACAAAATGGGACAGTCCCCCTGTGAACGGGTACGGGTCTCGCCGGTTGAGTTTTTCGGCATATTCGACTATAATAGAATAATGGCTAATCTGCTCCTTCTGTAAGTGCGGCTGGGATGCTGACGAAAACCCCTGCCGGCCGAGCCCCAAACCCAAGAACCGGACTGTTATGAAGTCGATTAACCTGCGCCTGTTGTTGATCCTGATCGTGTCGACCTTAGTCGTTGCCGGCGGAATGTACTCCCTGCACTCGTTCCAGGTGCGACGGAACGCCGGGGTCTTTCTCGTCGAGGGCAGGGAAGCCATGGAGGAGGGCGACC
Source organism: Planctomycetales bacterium (assembly GCA_007127495.1). GTDB lineage: Bacteria > Planctomycetota > Planctomycetia > Pirellulales > Thermoguttaceae > PWXP01. The sequence goes on along the minus strand of SKZG01000517.1, from coordinate 4,868 downwards.
TGGAAAGGGCCCTTGAGAACCTACGCTGGTACTTGCAACTGGTTCCCGACGACGCCGGGGCACGCGGCGATCTGGGGATTGTCTTGGCTGATCTGGGCATGTTGCGCTCTGCCTACGATACGCTGGAGCGGGCCCTGCGCGTCGATTCCGGTCGGAGCGACGCGCGGCGGCGGCTCGTGACGGTCGCGCTGCAAATGAGGCGGGTTCGCGACGCGCGCACGCACCTGGTCGATCACCTGCTGAAGGAGAATCCAAACGACGGCGAGCTTCTCGCCCTGTTCGGCCAGTGCGAAGAGGCGGTGGGCGACTTCCAGGCTGCGGCAGACCGTTATCGCGAGGCCATCGCCAACGCGCCGGACCAACTGGAAACCTACGCCCGCCTGGCCAACCTGCTTCGCCACCGGCTGAACCAGCCGGGCGAAGCCGACCAATGGATGCAACAACTCATCGACGAGAATCCCAACTCGGCGGAGGCCCATATCCTCACGGGCGGTTACCTCGAGGGCCTCGACAGCGCCGACGATGCCCTGAAACATGCCATGCGCGCCCTGGAGCTTCAGCCGGAAGATTCGAATGCCCTGTTTCTGGCGGCCCGAATTCATGCGAGGAAGCGCGATTATGACGAAGCTCATGAATACGCCGCTCGTGCCGTGGAGGAAAGCCCTCATAATGTCCGGCTGTACATGACCCTGGCCGAGATCGAAGGGCAGCAGGGCCGGCGCAGCGAAGCCATTGCGTGGATCCGTCGCGGCCTGGAGGCCAATCCGGGCCAGACCTCCCTGACCTGGACGCTAGCCGCGCTGCTGATTGACGACCGCCAGTTGGAGGAGGCGAAGCCGGTGATCCGGCAGCTTGAGCAGGCTGAGTATCACCGTCCGCTCATTGAGTACTTGCACGCCCGAGTCCTGCTTGGCGAGCAGGAGTGGCTTGCGGCCAGCCGCCGCTTTGAGCGGACCCGCCCGCACCTGACCGACTGGCCCGATTTGCTCAAGCAGCTCGACCTTTACCTGGCCACGTGCTACCAGCAGTTGGGCGACGTGGACGCGCAACTGGCATCGCTTCGCCGTGCCGTCTCGCTGGACCCCTTGTGGGCCCCCGCCCGCGTCAGCCTGGCGGCGGCATTGCGATCGACCGGCCGCAACGAGGAAGCGCTTGAGGAATACGGCCACGTCATGCGGTCGGAGCGGGCGCCGTCGGGTGGTTGGCTGGAGCTGGCCCGGCTCGCGATTATGCAGAACCTGCAGCGCGACCGCGCCAACCGCGATTGGCGGGAAATCACGCGCCTGCTCGACCACGCAGCCAAGGCTGATCCTGAGAACACCTCCGTGGTCGTGTTGCGCGCCGAGGTGGCGGCGGCTCAGGAACGCATGGACGATGCCCGGCGACTGCTCGAAGACGCCAAGCAAGGCAGCCCCGAGAGCCTCGAAATCCGGCTTGCCTTGGCGGCGCTGGCGCAGCGCGAAAACGACTGGGACGAAGCTGAACGGCTCTTGCAAGAAACTCGCGAGGAACTGGGCGACTCGGTGGCCGTCCGCCTCGCACTGGCGCAATGTTGGTTGCGGCAGCACGGCGCCGACGCCGCCGAACGCATTCGAGCCCTGGCTGACAACACCGACGAATTGTCGCCGGAGGAGTTGCCTCGACTTTGGACAGGCCTTGCTCAAATGTCGCTGCAGACAGGCCAGTTCGAACACACCCGCGAAATGTATCGCCGGCTCACCGAAGCTCAGCCCAACGAACTGCGCGTTTGGATGCTGCTGTTCGACTTGGCGATGCGAGCCGAAGACGATTCCGACATCGAACATGTTTTGAAGCAGATTCGGCGCATCGAGGGCGGGGGACCCTTGTGGGAATACGGTACGGCACTCCGGCTCATGCTCCTTGCACGCGAGGGCCGGACGGAACATCTCGACGAGGCATTGGACCGGCTCGCGCGCGTCGCCGAGGCTCGGCCTGACTGGGCGCGGGTTCCGCTGCTGAAATCGCAAATCTATGAACTCCGCGACGACGAGGAAGCCACCCTGGCACACCTCAACGAGGCGATTGAACTTGGCGAACGCAACCCGCAAACGATCCGACGGGCCATCGAGCTGCTGGCCCGGCGGCAGCGATTCCTGGAAGCCGACCGCCTGATTCGTCGTCTGGAAGCCCAGGCGACGCCCTTCTCGCTCCAGTTGGGGCGTTTGGCGACCGAGGTGTCGCTCGCCTTGGACGACTTCGACCGGGCGCTGAGCCTCGCGAGCCAGGCCGCCGTCGACACCGGCCATTACGGCGACCACATGTGGCACGGTCAGGTACTGGGCATACTTGGCCTGCGGGCTCAGAACATGGGCCGCACCCAGGAGGCAGAAACGCTGCTCGCGCAAGCCGAGGGCGAGTTTCGCCGGGCGGTCGAACTACAAACCGATGCCACGGATGCGTGGGTCGCCCTGATCCGCTTCTACGGCGTCACCGGCGCCATGGAGAATGCCGACAAAGCGATTGCCGAAGCCCAGGAAGCCATTCCCGAAGGCCTTCCCCCCCTCGCCCTGGGCCAATGCTACGAGACCCTGGGACGGACCGAGCGCGCCGAGAGCGAATATCAAAATGCGCTCCAAGCCGACCCGGACAATGCAATGGTCACTCGCCGCGTTGCGGAGTTCTACCTGCGCTCCGGCAAGTCGGACGAGGCCGAGGCACAATTGCGCCGTATCGCCGAGGGGCCGGTGAAAGCCGCCCCGGAAGACGTCGTCTGGGCCCGCCGCGCCTTGGCCATGATGTTGGCCGACCGCGGCGGATACGACAACCTGATGCAAGGAATGGCGCTGGTCCAGAAGAACCTCGCACGCCCGGCGCCCGCAGCCGAGGACCGCCGCGCCCACGCCGTGCTCTTGGCATCGCACCCGAGGCGATCCCAGCAAAGCCGGGCCATTGGCGTGCTTGAGGAACTCCTGGCGAATCAGCGCAACCCCCAACCGCAGGACCGGTTCGCTTTGGCAAGGCTCTATTTGGATCATGGCGATTGGACAAACGCCGCCCGGCACATGCGGGTGCTCCTGGCCGGTTCCGGCAATGATCCGCGCCATGCGCTGTACGTGTCGACCTATGTCCGCGCCCTGCTCGACCGCGGGGAACTCCGCGAGGCGGAATTGTGGTTGAACCAGTTGGAAAGAATCGCAGCAGGCGACTTTGCGACGGTCATGCTGCGGGTAAATTTGCTGGTGAACCGTGAGCGGTACGCCGAGGCGGTCGCAACGCTGAATGCCGTCCTGGAGCGGCCCAACCTCGAGGAGCAACAGCAGATGCAGCTTGCCGGAGTGATCGGCGCTCACCTGGCCGATCAGAGCTTCCGGCTGAGTACCCAGGGCCGACACGAGGGAGCAGAGCGATTGGCCGAAGCCTCCGAGGAAGTCTACCGGACCTATCTCGACCGCCCCGGGCAACAAGCGATATGGGCAACCTTCCTCGCCCGCATCGGCCGGCTGAGCGAAGCCATGGACATCCTGGAAAAGGAGTGGGAGACCGCCCACCCGAACATTCTAAACACGGCCATGTTGTACGTACTGCAAATGACCCACAACCGCCATTTGCAGGAGGGCCAGGACCAACGGAAACAGCGGTCTCGGCTCGAAGCGGTTCTCCTGAACACGATGGAGAAACGCGGGCGACGGCCTGGCATGTTGATGCTCCTGGCCGACTTGTACGGCATGCAGGGCGACAATCGCCAGGCACAGGCCATCTACCGCGAAATCCTGGGGAGCGACCCTCGCAACGTCAAGGCCATGAACAACTTGGCGATGCTCCTGGCCATTAAGGGAGAACACCTCGACGAAGCCGCGAAGCTCATCCGGCAGGCCATCCAGTTGTCCGGCCCCGTGGTCAGCCTGCTCGATACCCAAGCCAGCGTGCTCATGGCCCAGAAACGGCCTCGCGACGCTCTAGCCGAATTGGGCGAGATCGCCGTGGAAGGGGAATCGGCAAACTTGCAGTTCCGCCGCGCCCAGGCTTTCGCGCAGCTAGGTGACCAAGCCACCGCACGACTGGCCCTGGAAAGCGCCCACGCCAAGGGGCTGCGCAGCGATAACCTCCATCCTTTGGAGCGCCCTGCCTACGAAGAGCTTTGTGAAACTCTGGGGCTCGATCCGAACGAGGCAGAAGGCGGCGCCCGGAGGCGGAGCTAACGGTTGGGGAAGAACCGGCCGGTATCTTGGAACGTTCCCGGGGCAAAGTCGCCGCGCTGGACGTCCAACTGTTGTTGCCTCTGCTCAAACTGTTGGAACGCGCGCTGCCGCTGGCGAACCGTACCCTGAAGGGATTGAATCTCGTTCCGGAACTGAAGATCTTGGGCCCGCTGTTCCATAAAAGGCCGCACTAGCGTGTTGTAGTTGTCGAAGTCGAACTCGTCGCGACGTTCGAGATTCAAGAAAGGGCTGACCACGGGAGGCGGCTCATAGTTGGTGAACGGCCTGGACGGGGGCCGCGCCGCACCGGCGCCCATGTTGATGCCCGCCCCGATTTGCGCCGGCGCCTGACGGGCTGGCGCGGTTCGTTGCGGAGCACCGGCATCCGGCGCGGTCGGAACGACGGGAACCTGCTGCCGTGCCGCGTGCCACGGCGAGACCGCCTGACCCCGCGAACCCGGCATTGAGGGAAGCTCGCCGTACATCGCGGTGGGGGCTGGTAACGCGCGTGCGGCAGGGCCCGGAACGCCCCGCTCCGCCTCCGAAGCCGCCACCGGGGGCCTTGGAAGCGAACCACCGGGCGCGCCGGGGAGTTCGGCTGGTACGATTTCGGGAAGAACCCATCCGCCCAGTAGAAGCGGCCATGTGAGTAACGCGGTGCTCATCACACCCTCCTGGGCATTGTTATGCCCATTCTAGGGAACTGTG
>SKZG01000518.1 GCA_007127495.1 Planctomycetales bacterium | reverse complement strand
CGGAACCCCTTTTCGAGCATCTGCACCGACTGGCGGCGGCGCGGCGCGATCTGCCGCAAGGATGGCTGCTCGGCGAGGCCGTTTACCGGGGCGAGCTGGTTCGCGAAGCGGTCGGAGAACGTCTTCTGATCGACCAAATACGTGCCCAGTTCGACCTCCACGTATTCAGCCCCTCAACCCAGGTACGAATACCTCTTGAGCGACCGACCGCGAATTTGTTGCCCGACGGGGTTCGTCTCGATGGCAGGGTCGTCCAGGTGGAGTGGGCAGCGGACAATCGTGGCTTGGTGGTGGAGGTGGCCGAGCCGGGGCAGTATCAGATTGAACTTCGCATGCGCCCTCGAATGGTGGACGGACCGTCGAACGGCTTCGATTTAAGCATCCCTCCCCTTCCAACGTCGCAGTTTGAATTGGCCTTGCCCTCCGGTGCTCCAGCGATAGAAATTCCCTCCGCTCGCGGAGAACTCCGAAGGGAAGAAAATCCCTCGCGGGTTGTCGCCAAACTTGGACCTTCCGACTTGCTGTCCGTGCGCTGGCCTCCGGCAGGCGGTTTGGCTGGAAACGTGCCGGCCGTCGACATTGAAGAACTGCTCTGTATCAACGTTCAACCGGGTGCAGTCCTTGTCGACGCGAAGTGGCGCCTGACGGTTGTGGAGGGCCGAGTACGGCAGCTCCGTCTGGCGACCGACCCGCGATTGCGGCTGTTGCCGTTTGAGGGCGAACGCAGCCCCGGCGTACGAACACTTCCCAGCGACAACGGACTCGCGCAACTTATACTGGAATGGCCTGAACCGCTGCAGGACGAGATGGTTGTGTCCGCCCGTTTCTTGCTGACGGGCACGTCGGGAGTCGGAAAGCTGCGGATACCCCAGCTTGAGATATTGGACGGCCGGATCACTCGCCGATGGATGGCTGTTTCCGTCGACGACGCACTGCAATTCGAGCAAAGTGGGGCCGAAAGGCTTGCCGTGGTTCCGCTGCCGGAATTTTTGTCTGCCTGGGGAAATATGGACGACGCGCCCCGCTTTGCCTATCGCTTGCCGGCACGCAGTCCGGACTGGACACTAGCCACACAACCCCGCAAACCGAACACGTCGTCCAAGAATGCACTGTCGTTGCGATTCGCCGAGCACGCAACCGAAGTCGATTTCCACGCGAAACTTGTCACGAGTTCCGGATACGTATTCCGCTATCGGATTGCGGTCCCGGAAACCTTCGACCCGGAGCAAGTAGCGCTTATATCCGATGGGGTCGACCGCACCGTCCGGTGGTCGCAAGACAATGAGGGAGTGATCAACTTGTTCCTCGCGGGCCCGGTTTCCGGCGAACAGCAGCTTCGCCTCCAGGGACGCCTTCCCGCAAATCTTGGCCAAACGATCTCCATGCCGTTCTTTCATATCGAAAACACCCAGCATGTAGGCACAACATTTCACCTGATGCGTCAATCGGGTATTAGGATCGAGGTGGCCGGCACCGATTCCCTCGCGCCGGCGGAAACTCCGGCGACGGGAAACGCTGAACCGCCGGTTTGGCTTGCCGCGGGTTCATATCACACGGCTGACGTCTCGGATTCATCGGCAACGCTTACGGCAGACCTAAACCAGCCGAAGGTGGCAGGCAAAGAAATACTTCGGCTGTCTGTCATCGATGGCGAATGGCATGCTCGATGGGAGTGCCGGCTTGACATCCACGATGGATTCCTGGAGGAAGTGACGGTCGTTGGGCCGGCCAACTGGGGGAATCGTTTCCGAACGAGCGACGGCTTGCAGTGGACGGCCCGATCCACCGAAGGCGCCCGCCAGGAATTCTCGGCACGGCCGCGGCAGCCCGCCCAAGGACCATGGTGGGCCTGGGTTTCGGGGCGTCTGCAGCTTCGGCCGGGCGAACCTGTCGCCGTGCCGGATGTTTCCATGCACGGCAACGATGCGGTTTCCAGGTTTGTCATCCTCCCGCGTCGTATTGAAGACCGTGCCACGAACTGGCACATCCGGGGACTCCAGCCTGTTCCCCTGGACCGGGTGGTTCCGGAATTGGCGCCGGAGTACAGTGCCCTGGCGGCATTTCGCGTTGTGGGCAAGCCGTTCTCGGCGCAGCTTCCCGACTTGCCGGCGCGGGCGGATGAAGGCCGTGTTCACTTAGCCGAGTATGCCATTGCATGGCAGCAAGGAACCCTCCTTAAGGGGTCGGCACGATTTGACGTTATCCCCGGCGCGCGGTCGGACTGCACGATCTTCTTTCCCGAAAACACTCGACCCTTGCTGATTAAGGTCGACGAAGTACCAGCCCAGTTAGCCGGAGGTTCCGATTCCCTAACAAGGACTGTTCAGCTTGGGCCACCAGGTGTTCCGCAACGTGTCGAGGTGGTTTTCGCGGCCGATATGCGGCGCTCAGTCGGGGACACGCTGGAACTCCAACCCCCGCATGTCTTGGAAATGCCCGTTGAAAAAACGCTCTGGGCGTTCGCCGCCCCGGCAGGGCGCTTGCCCACCCGGTTGCACCGTGCCGACGAAGCGGAAGCGACAGCATGGCAAATTGCCCTTGCTCGGATGGAAAGCCTTGGTGCGTTGCTTGAACGCTTTGCTACCCCGGCTAGTGACGATGCACTCGATGCCCACCGATGGTACGAGAAATGGCTCCTCCTTTGGGCGGAGGCGCGCACGGCGGCCCTGGCGGAAACGAGCCGTTTGTCGGCAGAACTCGATCGCCCCGCGGCGTTCGAACACATCCAGCAACGAACGAACCTGCAAAGGGAGGTTGCTGCCCGCCTGGATGCCGAAGGTGCCTTCGATGAACTGCTGGCTACGGCCGACCGGAAGGGGCTGGCCGTCGATACGTGGCATACGCAATTCCTTCGGGGCCGACTCGCAGTCTATCGTATGGCTACAGACGGCGCCACCGCAACAACCATCGACCTCGCGACGTTGCCGGGGAGTTCCGTGCGCGAACGCATCGTCGCCAGTGCGGGCTGGATTGTCGTACTGGGCCTATTGGCCCTTGGCGTGCAGCGTGGGCTATTGTTCGAATGGTTCCGCCGATGGCCCCAAACCGTTGGCGCGCTGGTCGGCCTAGTGTGGTGGCTGTGGCTGACGCCCAGTGGGCTCGGTCTGGTACTGGTCCTGGTATGCCTGGCGACGTCGCTACGGGCGGTATGGCGATCGCTTTTCGGCACGGCCCCCAATGCGCCCGAGGTGGTGTCCCACAGTTGGCAGCCTCATGGAGTCCCGTGGAATTCCGGGAGTGTTCGCTAGACGCTCTTTTCCAACGGCACGCAAACGTCTAGAATCTGATAGTCGTCCATGGGCCGGCCAAGGGCCGGTTCTTGAGCAACCAACGATTGGAGGCAAATCCATGCGATGGACCTTGGCATTGTGTCTTATTTCGGCCATGCTCGGCGCTGGTGCCGCCGTAGCGATACACCCCCGCGGCGCACCTGCTCACCCGCCCACTGCCGTGGAGGTGCGCAAGACGTCCCGCGGCGATGCGGCAGACCATGCACCCCAACTGTCGGCCTGGCCGGAGCCCGAAGGCTCCGTGTCGGCCAACGAGGATTTCAAACCCGAGAACAGCACGCTCGACCTGTCAGGCCAGCTCGCTCAAGCTCCCTGGCAGCCGCCGGCCCCGTCCGCAACCGCCCAATCACCCGATGCGGTGGCCGACAAACGATACCAAGAGCTGTTTCCATGGGAAAGAGTCAATGTCGACGTGTACGAGCGGGTCAATCGGAGCGTGGTGCATATCGCAACCGAAACGGTGCAAGTCGACCGGTTCCTTCCGCTGGAACGAACCAGCGAGGGGGAGGGGAGCGGTGTCATCATCGACCGTTCCGGGCACGTACTCACCAACTTCCACGTGGTCGACCGTGCCCGACAGATGCAAGTGACTCTGTTTGACGGCACCAGTTATCCCGCCCGGCTCGTCGGGACCGACGCAGCCACCGATATCGCCGTGCTCAAGATCGACGTGCCCTCCGAGTTGCTTTTCCCCGTAACGTTAGGCAGTTCGACCAACCTCCTGGTCGGCCAGAATGTGTATGCCATCGGTAATCCGTTCGGCTTGGAACGGACGCTCACCACGGGAGTGATTTCGAGCCTCAACCGCACACTCCCGCGCCGCTCGCGACGTGGTATGATGAAGGCAATCATCCAGATTGACGCCGCGATCAACCCCGGCAGTTCAGGCGGGCCGCTGCTCGATTCCCGCGCGCAGATGATCGGTATGAACACGGCCATCGCCAGCCGCACCGGTGAAAGCGCAGGCGTGGGATTTGCCATTCCAGTGAACACGGTATTGCGGGTGGTGCCGCAGCTTATCAAGTCGGGACGAGTAACGCGGCCCGACATCGGAATTACCCGCGTGTACCAGACAGCCGAAGGACTGCTCATCGCCCAGCTTGCTCCCGGCGGCCCGGCGGAGAAGGCAGGGCTTCATGGTCCCAAGGTCGAGCGTCATCGTAAACGTCAAGGCCCGTTCGTTTACGAGTACCAGACGATCGATCGTAAGGCCGCTGATCTGATCACCGGAGTCGACGGCCAACAAGTCAAGACGGCGGATGAATTCCTCGACGCCATCGAGAGCAAGGATCCAGGCGACCGGGTGGTGCTCACCGTCGTGCGCGCCGGCCGATCCATCCAAGTTCCGGTCGTGCTTGAAGCCGAGGATTGATCCAGTGCATCGCGCAGGCCCTTACACCCAATGGGGCGGCGGCAGCATCGGGGAGCGCGTCGGCGGTGGAAGCGCCAGGTAGAAGGTCGTCCCTCTGCCAGGTTCTGATTCGAGCCAGACGCGCCCATTGTGCGATTCGGCAATCCTGCGCACGATGGTGAGGCCCGCGCCGCTCCCCTCGTATTCGTCGCGACCGTGCAGCCGCCGAAACATTGTGAACACGGCCTCGTGGTGGCACCGCGCGATGCCAATTCCATTGTCGCGTACGTAAATGGTCGGTTGCCTGAGGCTGGAAACAGCCCCGATCTCGACCTTCGGACATGCGTTGCGGTTGAACTTCATTCCATTGGAAATGAGGTTTGTCAGAGCGTGTCCAAGCAGCATCGAGTCACCCCAAACCTGCGGCAACGGTCCATGCACCTGAATGACGGCCTTGCGGTCCTCAATAGCGGGCTGAAGCATCTCAAGCACTTCAGCGACCACGGTTTCCCAATCGACGGGCGCCTTCACCGTCTTCAGCCCGCCAACACGGCAGTAGGTCAGCAGGTCGGTAATCAGGGTTTCCAGTCGGCGGCAAAGAGCGGCCATCTTGTCGAGCCTGCGTTGGCCCTCGTCGTCGAGTAGGGAGCCATAATCCTCCCGTAACATTTCGCTGTAGGCCCAAATGCCCCGCAAGGGCTCTTTTAGGTCATGCGAGGCGATGTAAGTGAACTCTTCCAGTTCTCGGCTGGTGCGGTCCAACTCGGCACTGCGCCGCTGGAGTTCCGCCTCCTGGCGCCTGAGTTGGGTGGAGGTGTTTGCGGCCATTGTGACTTCCCGGAAGGGTAATCGTTTAGGCGAGCGGCAAAACCGAATTTCCCGTAGCGGCATCTCTCCGAGACGCCGAATTCCGAGTCTCGGAGAGACTCGGCCACAAGGTGGTCGGTAAGATTGTTTCTGCCGCTCGCCTTACGGGGGAATGTCCCCCTCGCATACCGCGGAGAAGGACGCCTCGCGCCACCGGCCCGTAAACGGTTTTCCCGAAGGTAGCGTTGCCAAACGGAAACACCCGCCTGGGCACTAAAGCAACTCTACCTTACCCAAACGCAACGTCAAACAGAAAGGCCACGCTCCCAAGGGGGGGCAGCCAAGATCGATCCGATCATTCGGATCAGGCTGATCGTTCCGGTTTTCAGTTCCGTTCCGGTTAATACGTCTTCACGTCTACCGCCGCGCCATTGCGCTCCGCCGACAAATAGGCACTGTAGATGGTCGAAATCGTATCCGCGGCAAGCCCCATTGTGCTTTGCGGTTCCTCGCCGTACGCGATAGTCCGGTAGAAGGCCTCCATCTCGGCCGGATAACCCGTGATCAGGTCTTCGTCGGGCGCGGTGCATGCCCAGCCTTGCTTCGTGCCAATCTTTTCCACCACGTAAATGTCGGCGAAATTGGCTTCCACCGGGTTGTAGGTCTGCATGAGGGTGTTGGGGTTGATGTTGCAGATCGCCCGGTGGTTGTTCGCGCACACCTCCAACCAATTATGGATACCGCCCAACACGATGTCGGAAGCGAATACGGTCAGCATCGTTCCGTCGGTCATCTCGACGTGCATCATGGAAAAGTCGTCAATGTCGTGGTAGTCGCAACGAATATGGCCCTCATCGCGAAAACTCGGCAATCGCGTAACCGCGTGGCAGCGGGCGGTTACGCTCTTCGGCTGGATGGGCTTTCCGTCGCGTGTCATCCCCTCGACCCGCTTCAAATACAAGGCCGCCGTGAGCGGGTGGCAGCCCTTGCCGATCATCACCCCGCCGCCGCAACGCGACCAGTAGGCATAGTCGACCGAGTGGGAACCGCTATGGGCTTCCTCGCCGTGAATCCAGAGGATTTGGCCGCCGGTCTTCTCCAGGATTTCGCGTTCCTTCTGGATGGCGGGAGCATACACCCAGTTTTCGGCGTACAAGAGGCGGCCCTTGCTGGCCTGTTCTGCCGCAATCAGCCGGTCGACGCTGGCCAATGCGGCGTCGAGCGCTTGCTGTTTGGGAAATCGCTCACCATGAAAATCCTTGCTCCCATCGCCAAAGTACCCGGTGAGCGGCTTCTCGCAGATCACATACTTGTCGGCTCGGAGCCCTGCGATGGTTACGGGTTCATGGGCATAAGGCGGCGTACAGCAGTGGATGACGTCGACTTCGTCGAGCAAGTCGTCAAGCTTGGGAAAATACCGGATCTCCCGCTTTTCACAATATGCGTTGCCGCCCTCCACGTCGATGGTGTGAGCGCCGACCACTTCCACGTCGGTGCCATAGATTTTTCGGAGGGCCTCGAAGTGAAATGAGGCGGAGAATCCTGTGCCAACGATCCCTGTCCGTATACGCTTTTTGGCCATTGTGCTGCTCCTGGTTTCCTGACTCTGTAAAAACCGCACAGCGTATCTTGAAGTTTCGCAGGAAGCAAGGGAGGGGGGGCAGAAAATCCTGTGGTAGCGGCCGGGAGCGTGTACCAGGGCAGAAAGACGAAGCCTATCACGGCAACAATACCAAAGGAGCCTATCACGCAATAGACGCCCATGCGGGGGGT
>SKZG01000428.1 GCA_007127495.1 Planctomycetales bacterium | reverse complement strand
TTCTATTACGCCTGGATCAACGGAGTGGGCTCGACGTTGGGGGGCGTTGCGGGGTGGGTTGTTGGTTACGCCTTTTGGGCTACCACGCAACCCTTCTTCTATGCCTACGTTCCGGGGGTCACGCCGGAGAACTTCGACAAGGTCTACGCGCTGTACCACGAAAACGCCTTCCTTGCCATACTGGGCGCCGCGTTTACCCCGATCCCGTTTCAGGTGTTCACCATTGCGGCGGGCGTGTTCGGGATATCGCTCTGGGTACTGCTGGTGGCTTCGGCTATCGGCCGATTTGCCCGCTTCATGATGGTGGCCGTGTTCATCTATGTATGCGGTCCCGGCGTCAAGGCGTTTATTGAGAGGTATTTCGAGCTGGCCACCTTGGCCTTCTTCGCCCTGCTGGTGCTGGGCTTTGTGGCGATTCGCTACCTGCTGTAGAGCCCCGCCGCCCTGGAGGCAAAGGATATTGGCCGTAGGATGGACATTCCCGTCCGTCGCGGTTACTCATGGTTGAGCATGAGCTGCGTCACGCGGTCAGCATCGTTTCCATCACGTACCGCTTGGTTCCCCAGTACGGTTGCAGCATATTGTTCGAGTCGCGCTGAAGCTCCAGGTCCATCCAGCGACGGAACTCAGCGGGTGAATACTCCTCATGTGCCTGGATGACCTCCCGATACACGCCCGCCCGAGTTTCGCGCAAAAGCTTATCGTTGAGTTTGAGTATCCGCACGGTTTCGCGTGCGTCGAAATCGCCTTCGTTCCGGGGCGCCATACTTCCCAGTTTGGTGTAAAGGAAGCGCGATTCGCAGTCGGGCTGCAGCGGCGAGACGGGCACGGGATCGTCCGGCTTACGGGCGTGGCCGCAGGTGGCCTGCTGCTTTTTGGGCGACTCGGCAGAGCAGTAAAGCAGGTTCTCATAGGCCAACTGCAAGTCAGGGTAAGTATGCCTCGGTGCGAGGTGCTCAATATGGCCGGTGCCATCATCGGCTCGCTTTTCGCAATAGCAGCACAGGTAGCCCTGCTCTGTCATGAGCGATTGTTTAACCACCTGCTTAATGGGCCGGCCATCGAAGTCGTCCCAGCCCGGATTCCAGTTGGCGTCGCCCTGCGTTTTCCACACGGTGAACTCGACCGGCTCGCGGCCCTTGCCGATGTGCCTCATCGCCCGACCGCCTCCTTGCGGCGAATGCGCATGGAAAGGCGTTCCAGTTCGGGAACGTCCTTCGCCGTTGCAGTCAACGCGGCAAGCAGTTCTTTCGCCCTCTGTAAATCGCCGCGTTCGATGGCTTCGTACGCCCAGTTTAGCTCTTGCTCCACCTGGAATGTTCGCTCCGGCGTTTCCATGAGCGCCTCCAGAATTTCTCCCGACGACAGGCCGTGGACCTCGCGGGCGAAATGCCGGGCCTGGATGCCATCGGACGTTTCTTCCAGCAACATGAGCGACTCGGAGGCGATCTCGCCCAACACCTGGGGCGAATGGGTCGTGAGGATGAACTGCACGTTGGGAAAGGTCTTCTTCAGTCGAGGGACGACCGAGCGTTGCCAGGTCGGGTGCAGGTGCAGTTCCATCTCGTCGATCATTACCACGGCCTCGGCCTCGGCCAGGAGTTGGTCGCTCTCAGTCAAGTGCGGGTGGGTAGCCGATAACCGCCGGGTCAGGTCTCCGACCAGAACGAGCAGTCTTTTTTCTCCATCGGAGAGCGGCTGGACCGACAGCGGATACTCGTCCTTGTACACGAGAAACGCCTTCTCGGCGTGGTGCAGCGCCTTCACACCCACAAACTCGGCAATCGCTCGTCTGGCGGCAAACAGATGCGGGTCGGCTCCTGGAGGGCACTCGTCTCTGCGCAGCATGTCGAGGGCCTCATGCCACGGCACGTCAAGCTTGAGGAGTTCGTCGTGTTGCCGCTTCCGGAGCCAGTTAAGGAACTGCCGACCCTTTCCGCCTTCAAGGGCCGAGTAATAGGCCGACTTCGGCGTGAGGAGATCGTGCGAAAGAGGCTCAACGCTCTGGGCACTAAAGTGGCGCTGCGGAACGTAGCGAATGGCCAGCAACGAGCCGGCGGTAGCGGCGTCCTCGTGCAGTCTCTGCTCCATCGCATGGACGCGGCTGCTCTTGACGAGTTCCACACGGGCCGGTTCATCGATACCGGCCGCGGCGTCCCTCGCGATCTTCAGATCGAAATCCGCCGGTGCCGATACCTCGAGCGGTTCAAGGAAGATACGGATTCTTGCAGTCTTCTCCCCGTGGAAGATGTCAGCGTTCTTCACGCCCGACCGCTCCTTATGCCTCCACAATGGCGGCTCTCGGAAGACATCGGACAGCGGCAGGGCGAGCGCATCGAGAAGGGTTGTCTTCCCCGCGCCATTCTTGCCGATGAGGACGGTCAGCCGCGCGTTGAGTTCGAGGTCCATCTCCCGAACGCCACGGAAGTTCTGCAACTGAATGCGTGCTATTTTCATGATTGCCCTCGGCCCCGATTGGCCGGCCCCTCGCGTTGCTCACTTCGCGCCATCTCGTGGAACCGCTGCATGAGTTGGCGGGTTACGGGTCCGGGCCGGCCGTCGCCGATCGGGCGGCTATCGACCTTGACCACCGGCACCACTTCGGCCGCCGTGCCGGTGAGGAAGCATTCGTCGGCAATGTAGACATCGTGCTTGGTCAACGGCGTCACGCGCATTTCGTAGCCGGCCTCGCGGGCAAGCGTCATGACCGCGTCGCGTGTGATGCCTTCGAGGATGCCCGCCTCGTTGGGCGGGGTCAGGACGCAACCTTTGTGCACCAGGAAGATGTTGTCGCCGGTGCATTCGGCCACTTCGCCCTTATGGTTGAGCATGAGCGCCTCGATGCACCCGGCCTGAATCCCCTCGATCTTGGCCAAGATGTTGTTCAGATAGTTCAGCGACTTGATTCGCGGGCTCAAGGCGGCCGGGTGATTTCGCAACGTGCTGACCGTGACAATCGTCAGGCCCTTCTCGTAAAACTCCTTCGGGTACAGGGCGATGGTGTCGGCGATGATGATCACCTGCGGGTCGTGACACCGGTCGGGGCCGAGCCCCAACGTACCGCATCCGCGCGTCACTACCACGCGAACGTAGCCGTCGTCGATGCCGTTGGTCTTCAGCATGCTGTAGATGTCGCGACCCATTTGCTCCTTGCCGATGGGAATTTCCAACCAAAGGGCCTTGGCGGAATCCCAGAGCCGGTCGAGGTGCTGCTGGAGCCGAAACACTTTGCCGCCGTAACTGCGAATGCCTTCGAACACGCCGTCGCCATAAAGGAGCCCGTGGTCGAAAACGCTGATCTTCGCGTCGTGTTTGTCGTAAATAGTTCCGTTGATGTAAACTTTCATTGCCCTGGCGAAGTTGCGGGTGAGAACGGGAATGTTACGAGGCCGGCACGGTCCAGACGCACCATCCGCCCGCGTCCATCGCTCGGCCCAAACCGGGGCGCGCCCCACTCTTGCGCGGGGTGCCCCGGGCTCACGGTACGATCCGGCCGTCGACCAGTCGGATGGTTCGGTCCGCCATTCGGGCAATGGCCGGATCGTGCGTGACCATTACTATAGTCAGCCCCTGCTGATCATTCAAGGTTCTCAGCAGGTTGAGGATTTCCGTGCCGGTCGCGTGGTCGAGGTTGCCGGTGGGTTCGTCGGCCAGGAGGAGGTCGGGCTGCGAGATGAGCGCCCGCGCGATGGCCGCCCGCTGCATTTCGCCGCCGGACAGCTCGCGCGGCTTGTGTTTGAGCCGGTGGCCCAGACCGACCATCTCGAGCAGTTCCCCTGCCCGCTCCCGCATGGCGCGCCGGTAGCGCAGGTAGTTCCACACCCCGTGGCGAATCATCAGCGGAGCGAGCACATTTTCCAGGGTGCTCATTTCGGGCAGCAGGTGGTAGAACTGAAAGATCATCCCGAAGCGGCGGTTGCGCAGCCGGTCGCGTTCCGCGGCCGGCAGCCGGTCGATGCGCCGGCCCTCGAAGTGGATTTCGCCCCGGTCGGGCGCGTCGAGCGTGCAAAGCAGGTGCAGCAGGGTGCTCTTGCCGGAACCGCTCTGGCCCACCACCGCCAGCAGTTCGCCCGCCCGGGCCTCAACGTCCACGCCGCGCAAAACGGGAATCTCGATCGAGGCCTTGCGGTAGCTTTTCGTCAGGCCGACAGCCTTCAGTTGAGGTTCGCCTCGCGGGTCGGTCGCGGCGGCGGCATGGCCTTGGCCGGCGGCCGCCGGTGCCTTGGCGGCATGCTCGGACAGGGCGATGTGCGGGCCGCCCGTGGCGCCGGGAGCGCCGCGTGCGGGGCCGATACGGCGCGACGGCGCGTCCAACTCGAGTTGCGGGCCGCCGTCCAGCGACTGGCCGCCCTGCACCCGAGGTACGGCCGGGAGTCGCGGGCTGATCGCGGGCCGTTTCGACCCCGTCGCGTGATGGAGCAGGTGCCCCAGGTCGTCATTCATAGCGAAGCGCCTCCACGGGGTGCAGCATCGCGGCACGCATGGCCGGCAACACGCTGGCCAGAACGGCGATGCAAAGTGCCCCGCCCACAATCCACGACACGGTCCATGGATCGACCGTGGCCGGGATCCTGTAAAAATAGTAGACCGACGGGTCGAATACGGGCCGGCCGGTGAGCCACCCCAGCCAGTCGGCAATCTCGTTGATATACTTCACGAACAATAGCCCGAGTACCGTGCCCACGCCCGATCCGACCAGCCCCAGCGATAGCCCGTAGGCCAGGAAAATACCCATCACGCCCGCCCCCGACGCGCCGAGCGATTTCAAGATGCCGATGTCGCGTGTCTTCTCAATGACGATCATCAGGAAGATGGCCAGGATTCCAAACCCGGCCACCGCAATGATCAGGAAGAGCAACACGTTCAGAATGGCCGTTTCCATGGCCACGGCGGCCAGCAGGGGACCCTGCCGGTCGCGCCAGGTTTCCACGTTGTACAGGTGTGGGTCGAAAGCGGCGCGCAGCCGGTCGCGCACCTCGTTGCCGTTGGCGCCGGGCTTCAGCCGGATCTGGATCGCGCTGATGTAGCCCACCCCGGTCGAAGGATCGATCATGCCGCGCAGCTCCTGGAGCTTTCGGATCGGGACGAACACGAATCCGGAATCGTACTCGCTCATCTTGCTCTCGTAGAAGTCGACCACGGTGAAGGTATCGCTGATCGCCTGCGGCGGCGTGCCGGCCGTCGGGAACGTCAGCCTCACGTCGTCGCCGGGCAGCAGCAACATTCCGTCCTCGCCGGTAGGCAGCCGGACGGCCGATAAGGCGATGCCCAGGACCGCGCCGGTGTGCTGCCGCACGGACGGATCGAAGCGGTCTTCGTCCGAGTCGGAGTGGCGACGGCCGGCGAAGGGGTCGGTCGGGGGGGGCTTCTGTGTTTCGCCGGGGCCGGAAAAACGCGACGCCGGATCGAGCGGCATCGACTCCGCACCCGATGGGTCGGAAATACCCGGCGGGGCGCCGGGCGCGGCGCGCGGTTCGTGGTCGGGCGGGTCGTCCCTCGCGCCCGACATGCGGCGTTCGAACTCCCGATACCGAATCATTCGCCGCCGATGCTGCCAGCCGGCATCGGCCATTTGCGGCCGATGGGGGGTTCCCAGGCTGTCAGCCAGCCCGCCCGTGTCGTACCCGTCTTCGCGCAGCTCGAAACTCACCTCCCGGCGGTTTTCCGGATGTTGCAGATACATGCAGAAGTCGCTCACTTCGCCCTGCGTCGTCTCGTCGATGCCGATCAACTGCACCTGCCGTGTAATCCAGTTGTCGTCGTACTGGAAGCTCAGCATGGCCGGGACGATGACCGTCGGGGTCATGGCGTCGATTTCGTCGCCGGCCACCTCGCGAAGGCGCTCCATTTGCCATTCGGCGTCGGGCACGCCTTCGAGGCTTCGCGCGGTCACCACCAGGTCGGCAAGAATGCCGTGGATGCGGTTTTGCATCTCGCGTGTGAAGCCGGCCATCACGCTGTTGACCACAATCATCGTGGCCACGCCCAGCATCACACTGATGATCGAGGCCAGCGCGATGTACCGCGTGCGCAAATAGCGCCAAGAGAGAAGCAGTTTGTACATGATTCTTATTCCACCTCGGGCCGCAGCAGCGGAAACAGGATGACTTCGCGGATCGTTTGGGCGTCGGTCAGCAGCATCACCAGGCGGTCGATGCCGATCCCCAGCCCGCCGGCCGGCGGCATGCCGTGCCGCAGCGCGCGGACGAAGTCGCGGTCCATGCGGGCCATCGAGTCCTCGTCGCTCAAGCCGGCAAGCTGTTGGCTGAACAGCTTCTCCTGCAAATCGGGGTCGTTCAGCTCCGTGTAGGCATTGGCCACTTCCATGCCGCGAATGAACAACTCGAACCGCTCGGCGATTTCCGGCCGGGCGCGCTTGCGTTTGGTCAGCGGGCAGATGCTGGAAGGGTAGTCCAGCACGAACACCGGTCCGACCAGTTGGTCCTCGACTTTGGCCTCGAAAATCTCGTTTTTGATGACGTCGGGATGTTTCCCCTGGGTATCGATGCCCAGTTCGAGGGCCACGGCGCGCAGCGCGTCGGCATCGGCGGGATCGGCGCCGGTGTGGCGGGCGAACAGTTCGTCGTAGGTGACCCGCTCGAACGGCGGCGTGAAGTCGATCGGCTCGCCGCCCCACGAAAGCGTCAGGTCCTGGCCCGTCGCGCGAATCGCGTCGATAATCAGCCGCTCAGTCAGATCCATCATCGATTCGTAGTTGCCGTAGGCCTGGTACACCTCGAGCATGGTGAACTCGGGGTTATGCCGGGGGCTGATGCCTTCGTTGCGATACACGCGGCCGAGTTCGTAAACGCGCTCGACCCCGCCAACGAGCAACCGCTTCAGGTGCAGCTCCAAGGCAATGCGGAGGTACAGGTCGATGTCGAGGGCATTGTGGTGGGTCGTGAAGGGCCGCGCGGCCGCCCCGCCGGCAATGGCGTGGAGGGTGGGCCCTTCCACTTCGACGAAGCCTTCGGCTCCCAGGGTGGTCCGGATCGACTGCACGATTTGCGTGCGCCGCAGGAATCGTTGGAGCACTCCCTCGCCGTGGAGCAGATCGAGGTATCGGAGCCGCTGTCGCAGCTCGGGGTCTTGCAGGCCCTTGTGCTTCGCCGGCGGCGTGGCTAGCGCCTTGGTGAGAAAGTGTAGTTGCTCGACGAAGATGGTCAGTTCGCCGGTTCGCGTGCGATTCAGTTCGCCGTCCACGCCCACGAGGTCGCCCAGGTCGACACA
>SKZG01000120.1 GCA_007127495.1 Planctomycetales bacterium | reverse complement strand
GAGGGCGAGTTGAACTGGATGGGCCGGCATTTCTTCACCGGCGGCATCATGCCGTCCGACGACCTGCTGATGCGGTTCCAGCGCGACCTCGTCCTGGAGGATCATTGGCATGTTTCCGGCTTGCATTATGCCCGGACGCTGGAGGCGTGGCTTGCCCGGTGCGATGCCCGTCGGGCCGACCTGCTGCCGCTGTTCGCGGCGGGACTCGGGCCGGATGACGCCGCACGACAGTTCCAGCGCTGGCGTATGTTTTTCATGGCCTGCGCTGAGTTGTTCGCCTACGCGGGCGGCGACGAGTGGTTTGTTTCGCACTACCGATTTGGAGGACGAGGGTAATGCTGTACCTGAAAGTCTACCTGGCCGCCGTGGCCGCCTTCCTGGCGATCGACCTCGTGTGGCTCGCCGTCGTGGCCAGGAGCTTCTACCGGAAGCACCTGGGATTCCTGCTGGCCGATCAGCCGAATTGGTGGGCGGCAGTCATTTTCTACCTGCTGTTTCTGGCCGGGTTGCTCGTGTTCGCCGTCGTGCCCGGCCTGCAAGCCGGTTCGCTTCGCCGGGCTGTGCTCCTGGGCGCCTTTTTCGGGCTGGTCACCTACGCCACCTACGACCTGACCAACCACGCAACGGTCAAGGGCTGGCCGTGGATTGTCACGGTCGTCGACATGACCTGGGGCACCGTCCTGGCCGCCTCCGTGAGCGCCGTCGCCTACCTCGCCGGGCGCTGGTTGGGTTGAAAAGGTGCAAGGATCGGTTCGCCGCGGCAGGCGGGCTTGGCCAGCAGTATTTGCGCATCGCCGATGGCCCGCTCGCGGAATGCCCCTTCACAATAGCAGAAATAGTAGTCCCAGGTGCGAATGAACGCATCGGAAAAGCCCAATGCCCGCACGCCATCGCGGTTCGCAAGGAACTGTTCCCGCCAGAGAGCCAGCGTCTCGGCGTAGTGGGGCGTCAGGTCCTCGAAGTGCATGAGCCGCATGTCCGTTGTGCGCGCGACCGAATCGCAGATAGCCCCCACAGACGGCAGGCAGCCGCCGGGAAATATGTACCGCTGGATGAAGTCGACCCCGCGCCGGTAGACGTCGTAGCGCTGATCGGGAATGGTGATGGCCTGCAAAAGCATCAGCCCGTCGGGCTTCAGCCGCTCGGAGCACGCGCGGAAGTAGGTGTCGAAGAACTGATGCCCGACGGCCTCAATCATTTCGATGGAAACTAACTTGTCGTACGTGCCGGTCAGGTCGCGGTAGTCGCGGCACAGCACGGTCACGCGGTCGCCCAGACCGGCGTCGGCCACCAGCCCGCCGGTGTAGTCGTACTGCTTCTGCGAGATGGTCGTGGTAGTCACGCGGCAGCCGTAGTTCCGCGCCGCATGGAGAGCGAACCCGCCCCAGCCGGTGCCGATCTCAAGCAGATGGTCGTCGGGCGTCAGGTCCAGTTTGCGGCAGATGCGGTCGAACTTGGCCACCGAGGCCTCGTGCAACGTGCTGTCGGGCTGGGGGAATACGGCACATGAGTAGGCCATGGTTTCGTCGAGGAACAGCGCAAAGAACTCGTTGCCCAGGTCGTAATGGGCGGCGATATTTCGACGGCTGCCGGCCGTGGTGTTCCGCCGCAGCCAGTGGCCCAGCCGCGCGACGGGACGGAGAAAGCGAGCCGTGCCGCGCTCCATGCCGGCCGAAACGGCCGCGTTTCGGCAGAAGATGCGCACCAGGCCGACCAAGTCATCGCAGGTCCACTCGCCTCGGATATACGCCTCGGACGCCCCCAGGCTACCGCCGAAGGCCAAGTTGCGATAGAAGCACGGGTCGTGAACTTCAACCGTCGCTGCCGGCTCGCCTTCGGCTGCGTAACCGAATTCGTGGCGCCCGTCTGCGTCGTTGAGTACGAGCAGGCCGTGGTGGAGGCTCGCCAAACGGCGGCATACCAGATTGCGAAAGAGGTGGTTCATGAAGTGGCTCGCTAGGCTGGGTGATTAAAGCTCACGATCGTGAATCCTCCGAGGTGGCTACCCTCCGGCGTCACAGTGAATCCTCCGCCTCTTGCCCGATGAGCCTCCCGAGTCTGTGTAAACCCGCTCGATCATATATTGTATTATGGGATACAATTCCCAATTTGCAAGACTTGGGCAGCACCCGCCGAGGTGGAAGGCTCTGCCGCGCCGGCGGTCCCGTCACCGTGTTATGGATGCGGACAATAGGGTATCTTCTTCCGCCACAACAACAGTGCCTGCCAGTAGATGGCTTGCACGATGCGGGCGGACATCCAGGGGTAGCGGGCAAGCGTGCGCAGCATGGACCTGCGGGTCCACTCGCGGCGGCGCAACGCGAGGCTCACGTCGAACAGCCGCTCGCCGGCCCGCGTATTGGCAAGTTCGACACGCAGCTCCGGCCCCGGCGCGTCGAGCCGCCATTCGTAGTACATGTCCATATCCATAAAGGGCGACACGTGAAAACTCTTCGGATGGCGGAACTGCAACTGCTCCGGCCCGCCTGTGCGGTTGCCCTCGTGGAGCACGTACCAATGCTTTTCCAGCCACGGAGTATTGCTCACCTCGGCCACCACGCAATCGACCGTTTGCCCGGCGGAGTCGAAGCAGTAGTACAGGCTGAGCGGGCTGAAGTAATGCCCCCAGTTGCGAAGCGGCGTGAGCAGGCAGATCGGGCCTGCCGGCCGGCGGCCAATGCGATCCTCCAGCAGGTTTCCGACTGCCTCGGCCAAAGGGACCTCGGGGTGGCCAACATGATCGGCCCGGCGGAACGACGCCGGCGAGAAGCGCGCCCGATACAGCCCGTAACCGCCGGCAAGCAACTGAGGCAACTCGTCCAGGTCGAGGTACGCCAGGTACAGCCCGTAACGGAACGCATGCTCCGCGGGCATCAGCCGCCGATGTTGTACATACCCATGATAAATGCAGCTATGCATCATTCGCCGTCCGCTCAGTCGCAAGGTCGGCCCGCGGCGCCATGCCCGGTCCGACCGCGCCATCGGCAGCATATACTAGCAGTTCCCGGTCCGAACTGTCCAGCGCATGTGAAGGGACGGTTCCATTTTCGGGGCGGAAAGGTCGCATCATTGGGCGAAAACGCCCCTTGTGCCGCGAAATTGGGACAGTCCCCCTCTGAACGGTTGCGTTTTCTGAAAGGCGACCTGCAAAACGGTCTGGGGTGTACGGCGTTCGCGACGCAGGCTAATCAAACGAAGGAATTTAGGCATTCTGGCGGGGTGGGGGGAGGATGGGACGCGGCAACTGCCCTTGAACGGTACCGCGTGGAACCTATAATTAGCCCACCGTCGCGTTGGATGGGAGCAGCGGGCCCGGGTTTTTTTCCAAGGGGCCTTGCCAAGAACCACACTGTTGCGCAGAATAGATATTGTTGAAGCGGGTGTAGCTCAGTTGGTAGAGCACGACGTTGCCAACGTCGTTGTCGTGGGTTCGAACCCCATCACCCGCTCTTTTGTCTTTTATAGGCCCCCACGGGACCGTCCAGCCAGGCATGCACTACCCCCCAGAGGGGATTTTCTGGCTAGGCGTCCGGTGGCGGCCGGGAACAACTCACTGATTCGCCGGGACCCCCCATGGCCGAAAACGAGAACCCGGATTTGAACGACGCCCCGAACTCCGAGCCGACAGGTTCCGACGAAGCCCACGATCAGGTGGCCGTGGACGAGGCTCTGTCGCCGGAAGTTGAAGAGCTTAAGCCCAAGCTGGACTTGGACGTTGCCATCGAGAACCGTAGCGCTTGCGAGCGGCACCTGACCGTGACCATTGCTCGCGACGATATCGATCGCTATTTCGATGCCGAATTCAGCGAGTTGGTGCCGAAGGCCCAGGTTCCCGGATTCCGCCCAGGTCGCGCGCCGCGGAAGCTTATCGAAGCCCGCTTCAAAAAGGACGTCGCAGATCGGGTTAAGATGAACCTGTTGCTGGACAGCCTCGAGCAGATTCACGAGGAACACGATCTTTCGGCCATTGGCGAGCCGGACCTCGACCTCGAAGCCGTCGAAGTGCCCGAAACCGGCCCCTTGACCTTCGAGTTCGATCTGGAGGTTCGACCGGAGTTCGACGTGCCGGACTGGAAGGGTATGCGAATCGAGAAGCCGGTGCGCCAGATCGACCAGGCCGATGTCGACAGGCGCCTTGGACGCATGCTCGCCGACCGTGGCCGGCTGGTCCCCTATGACGGACCGGCGGAAACGGGCGATTACATTACCTGCAACCTCACGTTCAGGTCCGACGACCGAGTCCTTTCCGAAGCCCACGAGGAAGTCATCCGGATTCGGCCGGTTCTGAGCTTCCGTGACGGGCGCATCGAGCAGTTCGACCAGCTCATGGCGGGAGCGACTGCCGGCGAGACGCGCACCGGCACGGCCCTGATTTCGAGCGACGCTCCCAATGAGGCCCTGCGCGGTCAGACCGTGACCGCGGCGTTCGAGGTCCTCGAGGTGAAGCGCCTCCAACTGCCGGAACTCAACGCGGAACTGCTCGACGAGTTCGGCTTCGAGTTGGAGGCCGACCTCCGCGATGCCATTAAGGAACAACTCGAACTCCAGTTGGAATACGAGCAGCGCCGTCGCGCCCGCGAACAGATCACCAAGCATCTGACCGTGTCGGCGACGTGGGAGCTACCGCCCGAGATGCTCAAGCGGCAGGCGAGCCGCGAGTTGGATCGGGCGGTCATGGAGTTGCAGTCGGCAGGGTTCAGCGATGACGACATCCGGGCGCGCCAGAACCAAATTCGCCAGAACACCATGGCCGAAACGGCCCGCGCCCTGAAAGAGCATTTCATCCTGGAGCGCATTGCCGAGGCCGAACAGATCGAGGCCGAACCGCCCGATTACGATCGTGAGATTGAATTGATTGCGGTCAACCGGGGCGAATCGCCGCGCCGGGTTCGCGCGAAGCTCGAGAAGTCGGGCTCCATGGACGTGCTCCGGAACCAGATTATCGAGCGCAAGATCATTGACCGCATTTTGGAACACGCCGAATTCACCGAGGTGCCGTTCGAGTTCGAAGCGAGTGACGTCGAGGCGATTGACGAGTCGGCCGGCGGCCACGGTGCGGAAATCCCTCGCGCCAAGCCCGGCGCGGAGCCGGGATCGCCGAGCGGCCGTCCTGGCGAAACGCCGTATCGCGAATGACAGCGGCCATCCCCATGCAAGGACTGCGTATGCCCCACTCCTCCAGCCCCCTAACGGTGACATCTATGGCAGCGTACCGCGAGTATCAGCGGCAGCGCACACTCACCCTCGGCGACCTGCTACTGGAGAATCGTATCATCCTGCTTCAGGGCGAAATCCACGACGGAAACGCCAACGAGTTGGTGATGAAACTCCTGTACTTGCAAAGCGAGAACCGCCGCAAGGATATCCATTTTTACATCAATTCACCCGGCGGAAGTGTCACGGCCACGATGGCGGTGTACGATACGATGCAGATTCTAAGCTGCCCGGTGGCCACCTATTGCGTGGGCTTGGCAGCCAGCGGCGGCGCCGTCCTACTGGCTGGTGGGAGCAAGGGCAAGCGCTTCGCCTTGCCCCATGCGCGCATCATGATCCATCAGCCCCAGGGCTACGTGGGCGGGCAGGTTTCCGACATCGAAATCCAAGCCGAGGAGATACTCAAGGCACGCGATGAACTCAACCAGATCCTCGCCGAACACACCGGCCAGCCCATCGAGCGCATTGCCAAAGACACCGACCGCGATTTCTACATGAGCGGCCAGCAGGCCAAAGAGTACGGCGTGGTCGACGAAATCCTTACCAAACAGGCGGTCGAGGCCGAGGAAGCAGAATCGGAATAACCCGCAGGGAAACCGCCCGAGGGCGTGCGATGGGAAGAAGCTCCCAATCCGGCTCGCCCCCTTAACCCGTTCCCGAACCCATCACCAACCGCGTCCCCCGAGACTTTCATGCCCCTAATCCCCTACGTTATCGAGAAGAGCGGTCGCGAAGAGCGGGCGATGGATATTTACAGTCGCCTGCTGAAGGACCGGATCATTTTCCTGGGCTCCGGCATCAACGACGAAATTGCCAACGCCGTCGTCGCGCAAATGCTCTTCCTCCAGTCGGACGACGCCAAGGCCGACATCCATCTGTACATCAACTCGCCTGGTGGAAGTGTCACCGCCGGGCTTGCCATTTACGATACCATGCAGTTTGTCGATTGCGACGTGGCGACCTATTGTGTCGGCCAGGCGGCCTCGATGGGCGCCGTGCTGCTGACCGCCGGAAAACAGGGAAAGCGCCGCGCCTTGCCAAACGCCCGAATCATGATCCACCAGCCAATGGCCGGCGCCGAAGGATCGGCCGCCGATATCATGATCCACGCCAAGGAGTTCCGTAAGGTCCGCGAACGTCTTAACGGCATCCTGATCAAGCATACCGGCCATCCCATTAACAAAATCGAAGAAGATACCGACCGCGACCGCTTCATGACCGCCGACGAGGCTCTTGACTACGGGCTCATCGACGCCGTCATCGAGCACATCCAGGAGACCTGACGCTCCAACGGCCCCTCGGAGTCGACTCGGAAAATCCTGAGATTTGTTGCCATTTGGAACGAGTTTGAGTCCACCCGGACCCTCGCTTACGCTTTTCGCTTTTACTTGTCGATGTTGACCAAGGGGGCTATCGCGGTGCTGTGCGCACCTTCCCTGTCTCCGCGCGAGGTCGTCATGAGAATCTGGTATGCCGCCCTGGTCGTTCTGTGCTGTCTGCCGGCCGCAGGATGTCGGACGAATCAACATATTGCGGCCCTTCAGCGGGACAACCGACTGAAAGAAGACGAGATCTATCGCCTCCGCTGGCAACTGGAGGACTGCGAAGAGGACCTTGAGCGGTGTGGGAAGTCGCAGCAGCCCAGTGGAGAATTGGCGCCGTTCTCGCCCGGCGGGCAAACTCTGTTCGAACGCTTTACCGCCCCGTCGGGGTCCGCAACTCCTGCGCTATCGGACCTTCCTGTCCAAGTGGGCGAGGCCATTTCACCGAATGAGTTTCTCAAATCGCGCGACGTGGAGAAACCACCTGAGGGGCCGGTGTTGCCCTCCCTAGGGCCGGCAAACGACGACGTTCCAGCGCCTAGCTGGCCGGAGCCCGCTGACATTGAATCGGACGACGAGGCCCCCGCATGGTCGCCACCGCCATCGCCTCCAGGGGGCCCCGGAACTCCGCAGGTCGGTTCGCCGAGCGATTCACCGGTCGAAACCGCCGTGGCCATGACGCTATCGGCAAGTGAAAGTCACCTCGTAGCCGAACTGCG
>SKZG01000179.1 GCA_007127495.1 Planctomycetales bacterium | reverse complement strand
TGCAGGGGGGCGACTGCAAGCTTCGCCAAGGGCCCTCAACGGGCCGATGCCGTGCGCCATCGTTTCAAGATGGCTAGTTTCCATTTCTTGATTATAGTTAAGTTGCAAAGTATGCACAAGAGGCAACGTTTGTGTAGTATGCAAAGCAAAGGCCGGGGATAGTTTGTGGCGCGACTTCATACGACATGGCGATTTCGACCTTGACGCGTGGCGGATGCAGTACTCGAGGTATGGCCCGCGTAGCCGCAATCTCTCGTAACTAAACTTGCCGCGCGCCGTTTTTGCGCTTTTGCAGGATGGACATTCTTGGTTGCGGCTTGTGCATACCCACCATTGTTGTACACGAATGTGGCCCACACTACGTAGATGGATAATCCGCGTTCACGGGGCGACGGTGGCAGTTTTTTCCGCTGTATGCGACCTTAGTGGCCTGTCTCGCTTGACATCGAGCCTCGCCTATCGCACAATAACGGCTGTTTCGTCTAACCCGGACTAACCCGGATTATTCATGATAGGTAGGGTGGGTCAAACAAGCCGCCTCTCTGGTGGGGCATTGGGCGCTATTGTCGGCGTGATTCCAGGCGAGCGGGCAGGAAATGAACTTGGTTGCGGCTTGTGCAGACCCACCATTGTTGTACGCGACCATGGCCCACCCTACGTAGATGAATAATCCGCGCTAAGGGGGCGGCGTTTCTTCACATCGAGTTGGGCATTCAGGCGGGGAGTTCACGCGTGCCGCGGGTTGCGCCGAATACCTGTTGGCGAACGATTTTGGTTCTAGCCGGACTGGGCATTTACCTGGTTCTCTTCTATGCCACGCCCCTTCCCACCATAGAGCAAATCACCGGCGCCGCCTTCCGCCGGATCGATTATGCTCAGCTCCTCCTCCTCCCGGAAATGCTTTTCGGCGTATGGTTCGGTGACCCACCGGCCTTTGCTCTCTTGGACCGGCTGCCTGTAGTGCTTTTCGCTGCGGTGCTTGTGGTCTACGCAGCGTCCGTCGGTTGGGTTCTGCTGGTTGCAGTGGGGGCAAACCGGGCTCTGACCTCCTTGGAAACCTTCGTTTTCGCCGCGGCGGTTGGTCTGGCGACGATCTCGACGTACACTCTGGCTGCTGGCCTGCTGGGCTGGCTCCAGAATCCCATGACCTTTGCCTTGCCCGCCGTGTTGACGACGGCAGTGTTTTCCAAGCTATGGATTCAGCGGGGGCCCGAAGCGGTTCCGCCCCCCAGGCCGGCCGAAGAGGAATCACGGGAGATAGGGACAGTGGACGGGCGTCTTACCGCCGAGTGGCTCCACGTGCGTTGGCTCTTTCTGGCGGCCCCATTTGCTTTGGTGGTACTGCTTGGCGGCGTATTGCCTCCGATCGATTTTGACGTGCTGCAATACCATCTTCAGGCGCCCAAAGAGTTTTATGACCAAGGGGAAGTTACGTTTCTGCCGCACAATGTGTACGCGAACATGCCGTTAGGCGCCAGCATGTTCGCGCTTCTGGCAATGGGCATTACCGGCGACTGGTGGTTCGGTGCTTTGGCCGGGAAGACGATCGTCGCCTTGACCGCCCCGCTGACCGCATTAACCCTCCTGGCGGCCGGCCGGCGGCTGCACTCGAACTCGGCGGGCGTAATTGCTGCTGTGCTGTACCTGGCCACGCCGTGGACGGTTCATGTGGCAACGGCCGGGTTGGCCGAGTCGCCTTTGGCGATGTACACAATGCTGGCCATCTACGCCGGTGTATTGTTGCCCTGCGCTCCGCTCGGAATTGAAACGTCGTCGCGCCGACCTGGAATTCCTACGCCGGGGCGGCAAACGGAGGCGCCGCTTCCACGTCTCACCCGGCCGAAAATGGTCAGCAACCCCGCTTGGTGGTCGTTCTTGCACCGCTACCCGAATACCCTGGTTGCGGGCTACCTCGCAGGTGCCGCCGCCGGGTGCAAGTACCCGGCCGTACTCTTTGTCGTCGTCCCGCTGCTTGCGTGGACGGCGCTGGGATCTGGAACACATGCCGGTGCGTCGGATACGGAACCCGCAAATGCCCGGTCCGGAAATCGACCGCCGTCGGGATTCTCCGTTGCAGGTTTCTTCGCCCGCTGGAAACCTGTCCCCTTATTCTTGTGTGCCGTCATGCTGGGTGGCGGGCTTTGGTACGCCAAGAACTGGTTTTTTACCGGGAATCCGACCTATCCGCTCCTGTACGAAATCTTCGGCGATAGCACCGGAACGTGGACTCCGGACCGCAACGCCCAATGGGATCGGGTCCATTCCCCGGGAGAGTTTTCGGCCGCAGCCCTTGCCCGCGACCTGTACAGCGTATTCCTGGCCAGCGAGTGGCTGAGTCCTTTGCTGTTCCCGCTGGCGCTGTTGGCCATTGCCTTCCATCGCCCTCGCCGGACGACCACGGTGCTGGTCGGTTATGTGGTGTGGGGAATTGCCGCCTGGTGGCTGTTGACGCATCGGATCGACCGGTTTTGGATTCCCCTGCTTACGGTTGCGGCTCTGCTGGCGGGCATTGGGGCCGCGTGGAGCGGGCGTACCTGGTGGCGACGCGTTTTCCTTACGCTTTTTGTGCTCACGTCGCTAACGAACTTGCTGGTGGTCGTTGCGCCTGCGCCGGGCCACTACAAGCGATTCTTCCTGCCCCTGGAGCGAGCGCGAACGGATCCGCTTCGAGTGAACGCGTGGCATCGGCACTTCAATGCCAACCCGCCGGATGGTGCAGTATTGCTGGTGGGCGATGCGGCCGTGTTCGACCTCGATGTGCCGATCCTCTATAGCACCTGCTTCGACCAAACGCCCCTGCGGCGGCTTGTCGGGACGGGATCACCGGAGGAAATGCGCCGGCGATTTGCCGCGGCGGGTGTTTCGCATGTATTGGTCCATTGGGGCGAAATTGCCCGCTACCGAGCTACGTACGGGTTCGATCCGTGGATCCAGCCCGCCCTGTTCGAGGCACTGGTCGCCCAGAACGTGCTGGCGCCGTTGGCGAGCACCCCGGAGAGCCAGATTCGCACATACGAAGTCGTGCGGGACGCGCCCGTTCGGGCGGAAGGAGCGGTCAGGTCACGCTTTTACTGACCAACACGACGTCTTCCTCCGATTCTTCATCCAACTCGAAGCCGCGGTTGCGGAAGGTGGCGAGCATCCGGGCGTTGTCCTTGGAAGTCTCGGCTACGACGTGTTTCACTCCCCAACGCTTGGCCACTTCGAGGCAGTAGTCGGTCAGGGTCGCCCCGAGGCCGTGCCCGTGCCAACGGTCGACCACAATGACCGCATACTCTGCGGCGTCGTGCTCAGCGTCGGCCACGAGGCGGCCGACGCCGATCAATTTCCGCTCGCCTTGCTCTTCGACCTCGGCCACAATACCCATTTCGCGATCATAGTCAATGAAGCAGTAGCGGCTGGCCATTTCGTGCGTTGTTTGCTTGAAAAGGTAGCTGAAGCGGAACCATATCGACTGTGTCGAGCAGCTTGCCAGCAATTCGTGCCACATCGGCTCGTCCTCCGGCTTGATCGGCCGGAGAATGACCGGGGTTCCGTCTTTCATCTTGCGTTGGGTGACGAACTCCTCGGGATAGGGACGAATGGCCAGGTGCGCGTACGGCCGAACCGTATGGACCACCACGTCGCGGTCGATGACCACGCGGGCGTCGAGCGCCACCACCTCTTCAGGCGTCACCAGCAACGGGTTGATGTCCAGTTCCTTGATCTCAGGGTAGTCGGCCACGAGGTAGGAGAACCGCATGAGAATTTCGATGAGTCGGTCGATGTTGGCGCCCGGCCGCCCGCGGTAGCCTTTCAAAAGCGGCCACGATTTCAACGATTCCAACATGCGACGAGCCAGCGATTCGCTGAGCGGTGGCAGGGCCAAGGCTCGATCGCGGAACACCTCGGCCGCAATGCCCCCCATGCCCACCATGAGGACTGATCCGAAAATGGGGTCCTTTTTCGTGCCGAGAATCAACTCGAAGCTGTTCGGGTAGGTGACCATCTTCTGGATCGTGCCGCCGCGGATGTTGGCGTCGGGCCGGCGCTCCGCTGCCTTCTTCATCATGCGGTCCCATGCCTCGGCGACCGCTTCGTCACTGCCAAGGCTCAGGATAACGCCGCCCACGTCGGTCTTGTGCGTAATGTCGGGCGAGTGGATTTTCAGCACCACGGGATATCCTTCGCGTCGGGCGACCTCGATGGCCTCCTCCTGCGTGCGCGCCAAATGCGGCTTGGTAACCGGGATTTCGTACGATTCCAGGAATGCCTTCGATACGTTTTCTGAAAGGATGTCGCCGCCTTCAGTCAGGATCGTGTCGAATACACCTCGCAACTTTTTTCGGTCGAGAATGAACTCGACGGGAATGTCGCGCGGGGTTTCGTGCAGCACTTCGAGGTTCCGCGCATAGGAAACCAGGTGCATGAACGCCCGCACCGCCTTTTCCGGCGTATTGTACGCGGGAATGCCGGCCTCGCTGAGTAGTTGCGTGCCGTGGCTTACCTCCCGGCCGCCCATCCAGGCTGTCAAGACGGGCTTGTTCGCCTTATGCGCCGCCTTGGCCACGGCCTCGGCCGTTGCGGTGGCGTCGGTCATCGCCTGCGGCGTCAGGATCACCAGAATCGCGTCAACCTGCTTGTCTTTCATCACGACCTCGACGGCGCGGGCGAAACGCTCCGGAGGCGCATCGCCCAGCACGTCGACGGGATTTCCGTGCGACCAGCAGGTGGGCAAGAACGAGTCGAGCGTATCCATGGTCTCTTGGGACAGCTCCGCAAGCTCGCCGTCGCGTTCGATCAGGGCGTCGGTGGTCATGACCCCGGGGCCGCCTGCGTTGGTGATGATAGCCAGACGCGTGCCTTTGGGTGGATGCTGCCGGGCCAGCAGTTCGGCGCAGTCGAACATGTCCTCGATCTCGAAGATACGTTCGATTCCGGCGCGGCGGAAGGCGGCTTCATACACGGCGTCGACCCCCGCCATCGCGCCGGTGTGCGACGCCGCCGCAGCCGCTGACTCGGTAAACCGGCCCGCCTTGAAGGCGACGATCGGCTTGGTTCGGGCGAATGCGCGGGCCGCCGACATGAACTCGCGGGCCTCGCTGATCGACTCGATATACAGGATGATGGACCGGGTTTCGGTTTGCGAGCCCAGGTAGTCGATCAGGTCGCCCATGCCCACGTCGAGCATGTTGCCGACCGACACGAAGTAGGAGAATCCGATACCTTCGTCGATGGCCCAGTCGAGGACCGAGGTACATAACGCGCCGGATTGGGAGATGAACCCGACGTGGCCGGCTTCCGGCGTGGCCGTGGCGAAACTGGCGTTCAAGTGGAGTCCCGGCACGATAATGCCCAAGCAGTTCGGGCCGAGGATACGCATTCCGTCGAATCGGTCCTTCTCTTCGAGGACCTTCTGTTCGAGCAATCGGCCTTCTTCGCCCACCTCGCGAAAGCCGGCTGAAATGATCACCACACCCCGCGTTCCCGCTTCGCCACACGCGCGTACAATCGCAGGCACCGTTGCGGCGGGCGTGCAAATGACGGCCAAGTCGGGAGGATGCGGAAGGCTGGAAATATCCTTGTAAGCATGGATGCCTTGGACGGCCTCGCGTTTGGGATTCACCGGATAGACAACGCCCCGAAATCCGGAACCAACCAGATTTCGCAGCACTGTGTACCCGACGCTGGTGGGGGTATCGCTTGCGCCAATCACCGCCACGCGGTGCGGCGCAAATATCTTGTCGAGGTTCCGAATACTCACCGTAGGCTCCCCATGGAAGAACGTAACCACCCTACTATCTTACTTCGCCGGAAGATGCGCAAAGATTGAGGGATAGGAAATAATACCATATAACGGGGCTCTGGCGAACGGGGGCACCCGTGTGGGTTAATCAGCCTATAACGCCTGGGGTAGCGATGGCCGGACGTCACGGGGGCTCCGGGGGTCGAGGTCGGGGGTTTCCGTGGGACGAGTTGAGAGGCTACAATGCGGGCTACCACCTTGGGACAACCTTCCCCCAGCCTCGAAACACAAGTGCCTCCAAAAGCTGCTACCGACGATGACCTGCCGCTGGTCCATCGTGCCCAGTCGGGCGATTACGTCGCCTTCGAGGCGCTCGTCGAAAAATATGAGCGCCGCGTCTTTGAATTGGCCTTGCGGATGCTCGCCCGGCGCCACGACGCCGAGGAGGTGGTGCAACAAACCTTCCTGAGCCTGATCGAACACCTCGGCGATTTTCGGGAGGAGGCCCGATTTTCCACGTGGCTGCTGCGCGTGGCGACCAACCACGCCCTGGCATTGATGCGCAAGCAGAAGGTTCGCCGAGCGGTGGCGCTAAGTGAGGATCGATCGAATGACGATGATCTTCCCAGGCCGCAGTATATTGCCGAGTGGCGCGAAACTCCGGAGGACATCGCTTCCCGTCGCGAAACGCGACAATTGCTCGACAAGGCCCTCAATGAAATCGACGAAAAATACCGCTTGGTGTTCATTCTTCGCGACATCGAGGGCCTGTCGACCGAAGAGACAGCCAACGCACTGAATATCAGTATCTCGAATGCCAAGGTCCGGCTGCTCCGAGCCCGCTTGATGCTCCGCGAGCGTCTCACGCAGTACTTCGGCGATGAAGCCACCCGCGTCATGCCCGGGCACAAGCATTAGCCCGGTCGTAAACGTTCACGGGTATTCTTTGGTGCTTAAGGGTGTTATGCCCCCTATAGGCTGGGTTATTATCGGTTTTGCGAAGTGCTTTAAATGCCGAAGGAAACATCCGTTGTTTGCCCGAAATACTCGATAGGGCATGGTATCATTATGGACCCGAACCACTATAAGGGATATTGGGTATCTTCGTTCGCTCGGGACTCTGTGGCCTGTTCGTTCCACCCGCTTGTGAGGGGGCATGGCCCATTTTCGTAGCGAGAGAGTGGTATAATACCAAGAACCTTTCGCGCCGCAAAAGGACAAAACGGATTGGAGCGGCCCCGCTGGAGGGCTCCAGGTTTGTTAACATAGATGTGGGCCTGCCGCTTCTTCGTTGACGTTGCGGCAGCCACGGCCGAACGGGCGATACGCACCAATCGTTGCCTCCCGATATGGATGTACAGAAAACAATACGGATCCGCAGAGGCTTCGATCTGCCGCTGGCAGGAAGCCCTCGCCAGGAGATCTTCGACGGGCCGCCGATTCGCCGTGTGGCCGTGCTCGGGCCCGACTACGTCGGAATGCGCCCGACCATGGCCGTCAACGAGGGCGACAGCGTTCGCCAAGGCCAGATTCT
>SKZG01000318.1 GCA_007127495.1 Planctomycetales bacterium | reverse complement strand
CGACTCGGGTTCGCCTTCTGCTGGGGCTCCATTGGCTTCACCAGCGGCGCGACGAGCACTTCGGCAACGGCCGCCTGGTGCGCAACGCGTTCGAAGGCGCCGTCCGCCGGCTGGGCAATCGCATTGCCAACGTGACTCCCGTGACTAAGAAATTGCTCACCGTCTTCGAACCCGACGACATCGACTTGCCCGGATGCACTCCGGAACAGTGGAAGCATTTGCTCGGCGGGTCGTGGCAGTTTCAGGTGCAGTGTGGCGGCTGCGGCAAGGGAAGCGCCGTTCCGGCGGCGTATGTGGGAAGGCGGGTCGCATGCAAGCCATGCGGGCACCGCTTTCGGGCCGACTGGGGCGAGCCGTGCCTCGCCGCGAGCGAGCCGAACGGCGATGCGCCGATTCCGTGAACGATTACCTTCCGTGAGGCACGCGCAGGCTCAGGTCATCGAGGTCCAACCGGCCCAAGCCGCCACCCAGGCCGATGTGGAGGATGGCCTCGCGCGCTCGGGGAGGGACGGCAATGCGTGCCCGCTCGCGCTGCCAGTCGAACGTGCCGCGCCACGGGCCGACGGCGTGCCGGCCGATGGTGGCGCGCTTCTCATCGTAGAACGTCAGGGCCACCAGGGGCGCCTGGGTGCGTGTCTGTCCGGGGCGAAGGTCGCGCCCGCGCACCGCAAACGTCAGTTCCAGTTCCGCGACGCGGCGCCCGTCGACCGCCAGCCCTTGCAGGGCCTGGCTGCCGCGGCCCGGCTGGGTGTTCTCGAATCGGGCGAACCGGCGGCCTTCGATCGCCTCGTTCGATTCGAGAATCTCGACCTGCCGCTGGTAGTGCCACCCGGCGGCCGACGGCGGGTCGCCCATCACCTCCTCGAAACCGCCGTTGACGATGGACGGGTTCGCCGGATCGGGCTGCACGCGCCGCGAGTCTTCGGCCCGCCCGGTCATCGGCACGAAGAGCGTCGGGCGCAGCGCCTCGCTGACGAGTTTCCCATCCCGCTTGGTGAATACGTACAGGATTTGCTGGTAGCGTTCGCCCACGGGAACGACCATGCGTCCGCCTTCGCGCAATTGGGTCACCAGGGGCGCCGGCACCGCCTCCGGGGAGCACGTGACGATGATCTTGTCGAACGGCGCGTGTTCCGGCCAGCCGAGAAAGCCGTCGCCGATCTTGCAGAAAACGTTGTCGTAGCGAAGCCGCCGCAGCGTTCGCGCGGCGGTCCGGCCAAGCGATGGGACGATCTCGATCGTATACACTTCGCGCACCAAGGGGCTGAGCACCGCCGCCTGGTAACCGCTGCCCGTGCCGATTTCCAGAACCCGGTCGGTCGGCTGGGGGTCGATCGCCTCGGTCATGAAGGCGACCACGAACGGCGGCGAGATCGTTTGCCCCTCACCAATCGGCAAGGCGATGTCGAGGTAGGCCAACTGCCGGCTGGCCAGGGCGACGAACTCGTGCCGCGGCACGCTCCGCATGGCATCGATGACCCGCGGGTTCGTCACCCCCGCCGCCACGATCTCTTCGTCGACCATGCGGTTGCGGGCCTGCTCGAAAGCTTGGCGCAGTTGGGCGCACGCCGGCGCCGGCTCGAGGATCGCGAAGGCAACCAGGGCCAGCAGCCGGGCGGGATTCAGTACGATGCGGAACCGCATGGGAATTCTCCGATAATCAGTTTGCGGCTTTGTCAAAGGGTCCGCACGGGCAGGACGCTCGTGTTCCAAACGCGCACGGCCCGCGGCGGGTAGCCCATCGGCGTGTGCCGCCCCTACCTCCATTATAACTCAGCGGGTTGCCGAGATGTATGCCGATCGGTCATAATACGGGTTTCCGCTCCTGACAACCGTTATACTCGCCGCGTGCCGTTATTGCGCTTTTGTAGGATGGACATTCCTGTCCGTCTTCGCTTTGACGGGCTAAAGCCCATCCTACGGAAAGCGCGGTTTTAGGCCGCGTCAAGTATAAATAAAAGACCGTGTCCCCCGCGAACGGCTACCCAACCCGAGTTGCCCCATGCCTCCCGTTGCTCCGCTCCGAGACCGAATCACGCGCGAAGTGCTTCCTCGGGTCCAATTACCCGGACAGTATATTGGCGGCGAATTGAATGCCGTGGTCAAGGACCACGCTGCGGTGCGAGGCACGCTGTGCCTGGCGTTCCCGGACGCATACACCATCGGCATGAGCCACCACGGGCTGCAAGTGTTGTACGCGGTGATGAATCGGCGCGACGACTGGGCCTGCGAGCGGGTGTTCGCCCCCCTGCCCGATATGGAACGCCTGCTCCGCGACCTTCATCTTCCGCTGTACAGCCTGGAAAGCTTCACGCCGCTTGGGCAATTCGACGTGGTGGGGTTCACGCTCCAGTACGAGCTGTGCGCGACGAACGTGCTTGCGATGCTCGACCTGGCAGGCATCCCGCGTCATGCGGAACGTCGCGAAGCGGGGCACCCGTTGGTCATTGCCGGCGGGCCGTGTACGGCGAACCCCGAGCCACTGGCCCCCTTCATCGACCTGTTTGTGGTGGGCGACGGCGAGGAAAGCCTGCCGGCGGTGTGCGACGGTTGGCTCGCGGCACGGCAGCGGGGCGGCTCACGGATGGAGCAGTTGGCCACATTGGCCGCGTCGCTCCCCTACGTGTACGTGCCCTCGCTGTACCGGCCGGCCGGCCGCGGCGCCGCCGAGCCGATTCGGCCGGAGGCCCGTGCGTTGATTGAGCCGGCCGTGGTCGACGACCTCGACGCCGCACCGCTGCCCACCCGCCCGATCGTGCCGGTTGTCGAATCGGTGCAGGACCGCATCACGATCGAGATCATGCGGGGCTGCCCCGCCCGCTGCCGCTTCTGCCAAAGCAATCCGCTGAAGCGCCCGCTCCGGCATCGGCGGGTGGAGACGATCGTCCGAGCGGCCGTCGAGGCGTACGAGAACACCGGCTATAACGTGGTGGCACTCCTATCACTTTCGACCAGCGACTATCCGCATTTCGACGAATTGCTCGCAAGGCTCTCGGCCGAGTTCCTGCCGCGAGGCGTGTCCATTTCCTTGCCGAGCCTGCGGGTGAATGCGCAATGGCACACGGTGGCGGAGCGGCTAGGGACGTTCCG
Source organism: Planctomycetales bacterium (assembly GCA_007127495.1). GTDB lineage: Bacteria > Planctomycetota > Planctomycetia > Pirellulales > Thermoguttaceae > PWXP01. Next base: position 4,178 of record SKZG01000318.1, on the reverse strand, counting down.
GCATTCGGGGCTCACCGTGGCGCCCGAGGCCGCGCGCGACCCCCTCCGGCGCCGCATCGGCAAGCAGCTTGCCAACGCCGACGTATTCGAAGGCTGCCGCCGGGCGTTCGCGAGCGGCTTCCACCGGGTGAAGCTGTATTTCATGTGCGGGCTGCCGGGCGAAACCGAGGCCGACCTGGACGGCATCGTCGACATGGCCGAGGAAATCGCGCGGCTGGGGAAGCAGGTGCGCGGCCGCTGGCCGACCGTGGTGGCGAACGTGTCGAACTTCGTGCCCAAGCCCCAAACGCCGTTTCAGTGGAATGCCATGCAGCGGTCGGATTATTTCGCCGCCGCCCACGACCACCTGCGCCGTCGGCTACGGCTGCGCGCCGTGCAGCTTCGGTGCCACGATACCCGCACCAGCCTGCTGGAAGCCGTCCTCGCCCGCGGCGACCGGGGCGTGGCCCGCGCCATTGAACTAGCGTACGAGCGCGGGGCCCGGCTGGATGCGTGGACCGACCATTTCCAGCCGGCCGTTTGGAGCGAGGCGATTCGGGAAGCGGGTATCGACTTGGAACACCTGTTGCACCGGCCCCGCGCGGTCGAGGCGGCGCTCCCTTGGGACCACATCGCCATTCGGCAGGGCCGCCCCTACCTTGAGCGAGAACAGGCCCAAGCCGCGCTGTGCGAATCGGAGCGCCCGGCCTGATCCCACTCCCGTTAACCGGCACCTGGCACCTACTTTTGTCCCACCATGCTTTGCTACCGACTGCTGGCAATCGATATCGACGGCACGCTAGTCAACAGCCGTGACGAGCTGACCGGCTCAACGTGTCGCGCCCTCCGCCGTGCCATGGCGGCGGGTATTCGGGTGGTGCTGGCTACCGGGCGCCGCTACAGCCGCACGCTGCACTTGGTGGAACCGCTGGGCCTGACCGTGCCGTTGGTTACCGCCAGCGGAGCCCTGGTGAAAGATCCGGCCGATCACCGCACGCTGTACAGTGCCCGTTTCGAGGCCGACGTGCTGCGCGCGGTCCTGAGCCTGATCGACGAGTGCGGCTTCCGCCCCATCGCCTGCGCCGATACCTACCATCAAGGCTTCGACTTCCATACCGACCGCGCTGAAGTCGACCGCGCGGAATTGTCCGAGTACTTTCGCTTGAACCCGCGCGCCGGGCGCGTCGACCCGCGCCTGCTTTCCGAGCCGCCGCCGGACACGTTTTGCGTGTACACGCTGGGCACGAAGGAGGAGATGCTGCGCTTGGAGCGGCGTCTGGAAAGCCGGCTGCCGGGCAAGTTGAACATGCACGTACTGCGCAGCCCGCTGTATGTCGGCTATATCTGCGAAGTGGCTCCGGCGGGGGTGACGAAGTGGTCGGCCATCCGGCGGCTGGCGCGCCGATGGCAGATTGCCGACGCGGAAATCTGCGCGGTAGGCGACGACGTGAACGACATACCCATGATTCGGGCAGCGGGACTCGGCGTGGCCATGGGCAACGCCCTGCCCAGCGTGAAGGCCGCCGCCGACCGCATCGCCCCCGGCCACGATCACGACGGCCTGGTCGAGGTGGTCGGGTGGCTGCTGGAATGAATGAGAAGGGCGCTTCCGTTTCTAGGTGCAGACAGCCTTTGTCTTGGGACGGCACACGGCGAGTGGCTACTACATTAAGGCGGCCCCGCACCTAGAAACGGAAGAGCCATGAGAAGAGGCCGTCGTCGGCTCGGAGGGCAAGCCGGCGACGGCCCAGGGGGGAGGTTCTCAGTACGTAGCGGAGGCGTGAAAAGGCAACTCGAAAAAGACTCGTTACGGCGCGATGCCGAGCCGTTCCTCTTCCTCTTCCTGGATGATGATGCGCGGCGTGACCATCATCATGAGGCTCTGGGTTTCGCGGCCGATCCCGACGTTCTTGAAGAGCCGGTTGATATACGGCAGCTTGTTGAGCATCGGCACACCAAACTCGTTACGTCCTTCACTGAGCCGCTTGATGCCGCCCAGAAGCACGGTACCACCGTCCGGCACGCTGACCGTGGTCGTGACGGTCACGAACGAGAACGTGGGCAACTGCACCGTGGTGCCGCTGCTGGTTCGCGTCGTCTGTTCGGCATCGTCGGTCCTCCGCCAGTCGCGCGGGTCGCCGGGATTGACCCAGCCTTCGCCCGACCTGTCGGTTGTCGTGGTTTCCGTACCTTCGAACGTAAACGTTCGTACGTCGTCGCCAATTTGGCTGAAGAACGGCACAACGGTCAGTCGCACGAACCGCCGGTCCTTCGAAACCACCGCTTGTACCGTCATGAACGTGCCCTCGGAAAGAACGACGATGACCGGCTGCTGCGCGGCGGCGAAGTCGCCCACCACGGGAATCACACTGATCACGAACGGGCTTTGCGAGGTATCGGAAACGAATGCCTGCTGGCCGTTGAACAGGGTGACCTTCGGCGCTTGCAGCACATTGCTGCGGCGGTCGCCTTGCGCGGCGCTGACGAAGAAGAACGCCTCGATATCGCTGAGAATGGCGAACCCCATTTCGGCGCCCGCCGCGGCGTCGAATCCGCCGAACTGCGGAACCGCAAGGCCGAAGCTGTTCTGCCGGAATGGAATGTCCAGGTCGGCCGAGAACACGCCCGGCGCGTCCAAGCCCACGACCACGCTCTTCTCGACGTTCTCGATCGGGTTGTCGGGGTCCTGCGGCGGGGGCAACTTGCTGTCGATGAAGAAGTCGAAGTCGACGCCGATCCGCTCGAAGAAGTTGTCATTGAGCGTGATGAACCGGACCTCGATGGTTACCTGCAAGTCCTGGAGTCGGCGGAGTTGTTCCAGGAGGTCGACGATCTCCTCGTGAACGTCCTGGGTTTGGCTGACCACCATGCTCAGGTTGGTTTCGAAGGGTGCGATGGAGCCGGGGCCGCCCACGAGGTCCCATGTTTGCGGCTTGACGGTCGACGTGATCAGCTCGATGAGGCTGTCGAAATCGGCCTGCCCGCCGCCGCCAAGGCCGCCGGGGCCGAAGCCGCCGCCCATCGGTCCGGCGCTCGGCGGCGAGCCGCCGAGTTGGGCGAGGATTTCTGGATTGATGGCGCCCGCATTGGCGCGCCCGTCGCTGCTGGCCATGACGGCCATGGGGCCTGCGGCGCCGCCCCACGGGTTGCTCCTGCCGCCGAAGCCCAAGTCGCCGTACGCATCGTGCAGCGCCGACCGCATGCCCATCTTACCCGGCACGAAGTTCGGAATCGGGATGACCAGGTCGGCCACATCGTAGGTTACCGTGAAGACCTCGCCGTCGCGCATTTGCTCACTGGTGATTTTCAGCACCTCGTCCTTGATGACGTAGCTCAGATGCAGCGGTTGCAGGACCAGATTCAAGGCGCTGCGTAGCGAGATCTCCTGGCTGAGCCGTATGGTAACCGGCGTGTCGCTGGAAACGGCCTCCTCGGCCAGCCCCTGGGGGTCGAGGTGCAGGTTCACCTGCGCCAAATTGGCCAGGTGCTCTAGCACGGTGCTCAATGGCGCATCCCGGAAATTGAGCATGACCGGGGTACGCAGCTTCTGTTCGATCTCCAGTTCCCTTTCGCTCCGATGACGCCTGCGGTCGCCGGCGAACCTCGCCCGGCCTGCAGTAAGCTGGCTCCAGTTTTCGGGGAACCGATAGGGCTCTCGGTCGTCGAACGCGATGCTCGATTCGTCCACGGAGTGGAGCGCTCCCCAAAAGCCTTCCTCGCGGTTCGCTTGCAGCGCCACGTTGCTGGCGTGGCGGCGGACGAACCTCGCGAACTGGAGCATCTGTTTCACCACGGGATTGTGGGGGTCCAGTTCGGCGGCCCGCTTGGCTACCACTTCCGCCGCGGCGTATCGTTCCTCATCGCACAGCTTGTTGAACTCGTCAACCATCAGCGCGACTTTCTCCTGCACCTCGAGCCGAATGCGCTGTTCGCGGTCCATATCGTCCCGGACGCGCTGATTCTTCCTTTCCAGGTCGAGGAGCGGTTGGTTTTCATCAATAAAATGGCGGATTTCCGTCATACGCCGATCCACCCGGGCCATCAGCCGCTGCCGGGTGTTCGCTTCCAGACCGGACTGCTCCACCTTGCTCCGGGCCTCTTGCAGCAAGGCCAAAGCGCCCTCAGGGTCGCGCTCCTTCATGGCCTCGGCGGACGTTTCTTGGTGGGCCAATTCGGTCAGCACCTGATGGGCCAGAATG
>SKZG01000493.1 GCA_007127495.1 Planctomycetales bacterium | reverse complement strand
GTCCAATTTGGTCCTCGACGACCCCCATCAAGCCGAGGTCGACGAACGAAAGCTGGAACTGCCTGTCGAACCGCGCCCAAGTCTTCGCGCGGTACACCCGGTTCGGCTGGAAGTCCTCGCCGCGCTGCTGAAAGAACCGTGGCACGTCGGCTACCGGAATCCTGCCGATCGGACGCGCACCGGCGGCATCCTGGCTCCACCAATGCAAACTCTCCGGGCCACACACGAAAACAATGGGTGCTCCCAGCGGTTGACACGCAAGCACCGCGTCGCGAGACGCCTCGCAACCGTCGAGTACCGCGATGCAAGCCGATCGGGCGTCGGCGGGAAGGTGGGCGAAGGCGACGAGGCTCGCGCGCTTTCCATCACCGTATTGGAAACCCGACTGAATCAAGGCTGGCCGGTATCCGCAGTGCAGCAGATGACGTCGGATCGATGCTGCGTCCACGGCTTATCTTCTCCAGCGGCTAATGCAGTCCCACGCTTCGGGATTCTGGTTGATTGTACGCTCATTATACTGCCATTCGGCGAGCACGAAAACACCGGATCGGCCGAAAACAACCCTGCTGACCACGTCCGCCGCGGCGTTCGAGCCGCCGGTCGACCCGCTGCCTACTCGCGCGGTGCCGTGATGGCCGCGCCGACGGCCCGTTCCAGCGAGGCGACGGCCTGCTCGCGCAGGGCCTCGCGACGGTAGAGGTCCATGCGGTACTGCAACAGGATCCGGTAGGTGTTAAGCAAACGCCTTGGCGGCAGAAGTTCCAGTTCCAAGCATCAAGACCCCCTTGGTCGCTTCGAGGGTGGCTATAGGTGATGCCACCTGATCGGCGCCACCGTCGTATTCGGTCTATCCCTCCAACCATATTTCCTCAATAGCCGCGCCCTGATAATCCGAATGATTAGTACAGACAGACTCGGAGCCCTGGCTCGTCAACGCGATACTTATCTAATTCACCTTCTAGGGGGGCGTATGCGCGCCGCCGTCGCCCTTATTCTTATTGCCGGAATCATTCTTTTTGCCGCGCCACCGTGGGCGCGGGTGGCCGGGGACACCTGGCTAGCCCAACAACCGCCGGTGGCCGACGGCGAGGAGCCGGTCTTGCCCGAGGTACTTGTCCGGCCGGGCGAGTTGCCTCCGGCGCCGCCCGACGCACCGGTCGACCCGGCGCCCACGCCTCCGCAGCCGGTCAGCCCGTTCGACCAGCCGCTTGTCTACCCCAACCTGGAGCAGCTCGAGTACGAGGGGCTCAGCTCGGCGCTGCGCGGCACGTCTTCGATCTTCGATTCGCCGCGCGCCACGTCGATCATCGACCGAATCCAACTCGAAGAGCGGCAGCCGCGCAACATGGTCGAGGCCCTCGAACGCGAGGTGGGCGTGCTCATGCAGCGCACCGGTGCCGGCCAGGCTTCGCCGTTCATCCGCGGCCTCACCGGCCCGCAAAACCTGCTGATGATCGACGGCGTCCGCATGAACAACTCGACGTTTCGGTTCGGCCCGAATCAGTATTTCGCGCTCATCGACCCAGGCATGATCGAACGCGTCGAGGTCGTGCGCGGACCGATGTCGACGCAATGGGGCTCCGACGCGATCGGCGGCGTCATCAACGTGGTGACACGCGGCACCGGGCCGGGCTACGGACGGCTGCTCGGCGGCGAGTTCTTCAACCGATTCGCCACCGCCGACACCGGCAACTACACCCGACTGAACGTCCAGGGTTCGTACCGCGACTTGGGCGTCTTCAGCGGTGGAAGCTACTCGAATATCAACGACCTTGAGCGCGGCGGCTCGCTGGGCCGCCAGCCGTTTACCAGCTACAGCCAATACGCCGGCGACATCCGGTTCGACTTCCACCCCGACCTGTGCCATCGCCTGACCGTGTCGCTGCAACACTTCGAACAACAGGACGTCCCGCGGTCGGACCGGTTCCCGGCCGAAATCCAGTTGTTCAATCCGCAACAGCGCAACATGGCGTACATCCGCTGGGAGGCTAACGACCTTTGTGGTCTGCTCCTGGACGGGTACAGCGTGACGGCCTCGTACCAGCGAAACAAGGAAGGGCAATTCCGGCGCCGGCCGCCGGCAGGCCCCCGTTTTGAGCAGGGCGAGTTCGACGTCGATACGGTGGGCGTCACGGTCGCCTTCTTCCGCGACGCCGGGCCTCTGGGAAAACTCACTTGGGGGGCCGATTGGTATCACGACGACGTCGACGCCAGCCGGGCGCGCTTCGACGCTGCCACCGGGGCTTTCATTGAACCGCTCCTGCCGCAGTTCCCCAACGATAGCCACTACCGGCGCACCGGGGCGTTCCTGCTTTGGGAATTGCCGCTCACCGAACGTCTTACCGCCCAGTCCGGCGTCCGCTTCAGCGATATTCAAGCCGGCGCGTCGGTACCTCTGTTCGATCCGGCCGATCCGCTGGCCCCCGCCGCGACGACGCGAATCGCTCCCGTCTTCTCGCAGTGGACGGCCAACGCGGGCCTGACGTTCGCCCTTTCCGACGAAATCCGCCTGGTCGGCTCGGTCGCCGAAGGGTTCCGGGCGCCGTCGTTGGATGAGCTGACCAGCGTTTCAACCAATGTGAACGAGGGCATCGACGTGCCCAACCCGGGCCTCTCGCCCGAGAGCAGCCGTAGCTACGAAGTCGGGCTGAAAGCGAACTTCAACCGGCTGCGCGGGCAAGCGTTTGTCTACTGGACCGACCTGGACGACCTGATCGCCCGCGACCAGATCGGCACCATTCCCGATCCGCTCGCCCCGGGCAATACGATTGCCGTATTACAGCGGCGCAACATCGGCCGGGCCGAGATCCACGGTTTCGAGTTGGCCGGCGAATACCTGTTCACTCCGCAATGGAGCCTGTACGGCAACTACTGGACGACGTATGGCCAGAACTTGACCGATAACGAGCCGCTCAGCCGCATCCCGCCGAATCAAGGCATCGTGGGGCTTCGATATCGCAGCCCCAGGCACCGAAGCTGGTTTGAGCTGTACGCGTGGATTGCCGGTCGGCAAGACCGGCTCAGCGAACGCGACCGCCGCGACTCGCGCATTCCCGAAGGCGGCACGCCGGGCTACGAGACCATCAACGCCCGACTCGGTTGGGATCTGTGCATGCACCAGCGGGTAACCCTGGGCATCGAGAACATCTTCAACGAGGCGTATCGCGTCCATGGGTCGGGTGTCGACGGGCCTGGCATCTCAGGCCACTTCGGCTACGAGCGGCGTTTCTGACGTATTGCTCTGCACACTCAAGGCGGTGCCGAGCCGCCGCATTCCAGAGGGGGGGGTTGCGAAAGCGGCATCCCGCGTCGATAATGATAGTATGGATTGCTCCCACCTGAACCGCCGCCGAACCCGCCCACACACCGCGTGTCGTTGCGCGTGGGCGAGTTCGTTGCTGCTCCATGGGTTAGCGGCCGCGGCGGCCTGGGCGGTGACCTCGCCATGGCAATATGAGCCGAGCGAGTTGATTGGGCAGAGCACGCATATCGAGTTGACGGCGACGATGTCGCAGTCGGAGTTCACCCGGCGGGAGCCGGCACCGGAGGAACAGGCCGCGCTGCCGGTACGCATCATGCCGTCGGAGGCGAGGATTGCCCGGCAGCATTTCCGGGTGGAGAGCACGAGCGTTTCCGAACCAACGCCATTGGAACGGGAATGGGTCGAACGAATGTTGGCGCGGCCCAACGAGGCCCGACCGGCCCGCGACCCGCACGAGCCGACGATGCAATCCCAGCCGCCCGGCGCGCTCGCACGCCGGCCGGCGAGTTTGCCGGTGCCGAACCGGCCGGGCACGGTCGATCGGCCCTTGCCCGAACTGATCCAAAGCATGCCGCCTACCTATCCGCAAAGCGCCATCGAGCGCCGATGGGAGGGGACGGTGCTGTTGCGTCTGGACATTACCGATAAGGGGCGCGTCGGCAGGGTGGAAATCATCCAAAGCAGCGGGCACGCCGTGCTCGACGGGGAAGCGGCCCGGGCGGTCCGCACCTGGCGATTCGTGCCCGCCGTTCGCGACGGGCACTCCGTGGCGAGTTCCGTGCGCCTTCCGGTGCGGTTCGAGCTTTCCAATTGACGTAAGGGCCCGCGAATCAATAACTGGCCGATTTGGTCGGGCTGCGGCTACGTTTGGTCCCCCAGCACGTCGTTGAGCACGTCTTCGCTGACGAAGATGGGCAGCGGGGGCTCGCAAGTGACGGCCACGGCGATGGCGTCGGACGGCCGGGCGTCGACTTCAATCAACTCGCCCTCGTGGCGCACCCGCAGCCGCGCATAATAGGTATGCTCCTTCAACTCGCTGATCATCACGTCCTGGAGTTCTGCGCCGAGCCCATCGACCACGCTCACGATCAGGTCGTGGGTTAGGGGGCGCGGCGTCTTGAAGCCCTTCACGCGGCGGTCGATGCTCGTCGCCTCGAAAATGCCGATCAGGATCGGAAAGGTCCGGTCACCGTCCACCTCCTTGAGGTAAATGACCTGTTGCTCATCGACCTCGCTGATGATGATGCGCGATAGCTCCATGTGTACGGGCATATCGAACTCCTTCCTCGTCAATGCTTGTGAACGCTCAGGCCGGCCAGCGTGGGCTCTTACAATTCGAGTCCATGAGAACGCTTTGCACCGGGAAACGAAACAGCCCGTTATTCTAGCTGCGCAGGTACGGCGTTGCCCAGGGGTGGCCGGGCATGAGGAAAAGTAGGCCCGTTCCGGTGCCGGAAGCGCTTCAGCCCGAGGCGTTCCGCCGCTAACGGCTGCGTGTCAGGCCAGCGTTGCGAGTTCCCCACACCTTACCCAATGCCGTGGGCCTGCTCGTACGCGGCGATGCGATCTTCTTGCGCGAGGGTCAAGCCGATGTCGTCGAGCCCGTGCAGCAGGCAATGCCGGCGGAACCGGTCGACTTCGAAGGAAAGGACGAGGCCGTGGTCGTCACTCAACGTGCAGGCTTCCAGGTCGATGGCGAGTCGGTAGCCCGGATGCGCGGCCACGCGGCGGAACAACTCGTCCACCTGCGGTTCGTCAAGCCGGATGGGCAGCATGCCGTTTTGAAAGCAGTTGTTGTAAAAGATGTCGGCGAAGCTCGGCGCGATGATCGCGCGAAAGCCATAGTCGCCCAGCGCCCAGGGAGCGTGCTCCCGGCTGGAACCGCAACCGAAGTTGCGTCGCGCCAGAAGGATGGTGGCGCCTTGAAACTCCGGCCGATTGAGTTCGAAATCGGGGTTCGGCGCACCGTCGTCGAGGAACCGCCAGTCGAAGAACAGGTATTGGCCGAAGCCGGTCCGCTCAATCCGTTTCAGAAATTGCTTTGGAATGATCTGGTCGGTGTCGACATCGGACCGGTCCATCGGCGCAACGAGCCCGGCGTGAGTAACGAAAGGTTCCATGGCAGAGAAATCAATAGGTTCTTAAACGGGTCTGCCGGTATTCTACCCAAACGGCCGTCCTGGGGAAGGGGATGCTCTCGCCAGCCCACGACTCAGACAACGACGATTTGCCCTGAACTGCACCGAAAGGCTTGTGAAATCTTTCTTGCGGGGGTATTCTGATTCTCGGTTCGTCCCGAGACGGTCCATTTTGCGGGCTGTTCCTGTTTCGGGCGCAGGCCGCGACCGTGCGGTAGGAACCTACACTGCGTACCCCTCCACAAGGCGGGATGTCCGCGACTAAGAACGGAAGAGTTATTTTTGCGGGAGTTTTCAGAAGGTGAGCGAATCAATGAAAGCGGCGTATATCGAGCACACGGGCAGCCCAGCCGCCATTATCGTGGGCGAGCTGCCCAAACCCAAGCCCAACGGCTCCGAGGTGCTGGTGAAAGTGGCCGCCTGCGCGGTGAACCCCGTCGACACGTACATTCGAGCAGGTTTGCTCCCGGTGGAACTTCCCGAGAAGTTCATCGTCGGCTGCGATCTCGCAGGTACGGTCGAGGCCGTCGGTCCGGAGGCCACGCGTTTCGCGCCGGGCGACCGGGTTTGGGGCAGCAATCAGGGCTTGCTCGGGCGCCAGGGTACCTTCGCCGAGTATGCGGCGGTGGACGAATGTTGGCTGTATCCGACCCCCGAGGAAATCGACGACAAGCAGGCGGCCGCCATTGCCCTGGTTGGCATCACCGCGCACTTAGGGCTATTCCGCGAGGCGAATTTGAAGACCGGCGAGAAACTCTTCGTCCATGGCGGCTCCGGAGGCGTCGGCTCGTGCGTCGTCCAAATGGCCCGCGCGGTCGGCGCCCGCGTGATGACCACCGCCGGCAGCCCGGAGAAGGTCCAGGTATGCCGGCAGCTCGGCGCGCACGCCGTGGTCAACTACAATCGCGATGCGGCAGACGCCGCCATCCGGCGGTTTGCGCCCGAGGGAATCGACGTGTGGTTCGAGACGCTGCGCGAGCAGAACCTGGAAAAGATCATCGACCTCATGGCCCTCGGTGGCCGGATTGTCATCATGGCGGGCCGTGAAAGCCGTCCGCGGCTGCCCATCGGCCCTTTCTATGTAAAGGACTGCAAGATGCTGGGCTTTGCCATGTTCAACGCAACGCCCGACCAACAGCGACGATGCGCCGCCGAGATCAATCGATGGATGGCGCGCGGCCGATTACGGCCGCTCATCGACCGGGTCCTGCCCCTGGAAAAGGCCGCCGAAGCCCACTGGCTCCAGGAGCAAAGCACGCTGGGGCGTTCTTCCAGCACGCTCACCGGCAAGCTAGTGCTGGTTCCGTAGCCGTTCCGTGCTGTCACCCGATTTCGATCTTGTCAATTCGAATGCGGGTGTGGAGCTGCCGGTGCCCCGTTCGTCGCCGGGAGTTCTTGCGCCGCCGAAGCTTGCCTACCGTGAGCTTCGGGCCCTGTTCCACCTGGAGCACCTCGCCGGTTACCCGCGCTGAGGTAAGAACCGGCCGGCCGACGGTCAGCCCCTCCTCGTTGCGGTACGCGAGAACCCGTTCAAACTGCACCGGCTCGCCGGCTGGGATTTCGCGGTAGTCGAGGACCAATTCCTGGCCTTCCTCAACCCGATATTGGCTTCCACCATCTTCAATAATCGCGTACATGACAAACCTTGCAAGGCTCATTGGCTGAAGTTCCCGCCACCGGTTCCCGGGGGACTGTCCCCGTCGGCCGGATACCGAAACCCAATAGTATACCGATCGGCCGGCGCGCTTTCAAGGCACCGTGAAAAAAAAAGCTGTTGTCAACCATTAGAAATGTCCCCTGTTTCGCGCCATTAGAAATGTCCCCTTGGTTTAGGGGTCATGTAACGGCCAGGGGGCTTGGGCTGCGTAGCGGAGGCGAGCG
>SKZG01000012.1 GCA_007127495.1 Planctomycetales bacterium | reverse complement strand
GTGGGAAGTCGCACCCCGAACCCAAGCAAGCTCAGACCGGCCTCGACCACAATCGCGCTGGCCACGCCGAACGGCGCGGAAACCAAGGCGGGCGCCAGGGCGTTGGGCATAATATGGCGGAACAGGACCCGCAGGTGCGAGGCCCCCAGTGCCCGAGCTGCCGCAACGTAATCGCCGCCGCGCTGCTTGAGCACTTCGCCGCGGATCAGCCGCGCGATGCCCGGCCAACCGGTCAGCCCAATCACCACCATGATAATATAAATACTCGGGCCGATCATGGCCACGAGTGTCAGGATCAGGAAGAACGAGGGGAAGAGCAGGATCACCTCGATGACGCGGGAGATCAGGATGTCGGTCGTTCCGCCGAAATACCCGGCCAACGCCCCCACAACAATGCCGATGGTCAGGTAAATACCGACGGCGAGGAACCCGATTGTCAGTGAGATGCGCGTACCGAAAATCATCCGCGCGAGCACGTCGCGGCCGACGTCGTCGGTGCCCAGCAAGTGCGGAAACCATTCGCTGGCGCGGAGGCGTTCCGCGGCGGGCTTGCGATACAGCGGCGGCTGGAAGCTCGCGCCGCGCCCCTGGTCGCGAGTGCCGTAGGGTATGAGCGTGTAGATGCCGTACGCGTCATCGCGGCGGAACTCTTCCTCCACGAACGGGCGATGGCTGTGCGGATTCCTCGGCGCCACCCCGGGGATCGAAAACACCAGGATGGTCGCCACCACCATGCCCACGAGCAGGCCGGCCGCACGGAGCGCGCGTACGCGGCCCGGCACGTCGCGCCGCCGCCACCGTACGTTCAGCCCGATTGCCAACACGGTCCAGGGCACGAACGCCAGCATGGCCATGTTGAAGGCGAAATCGACCACCTCCTGCGGATTGAACAGCGCCAGGAACCAGGGGAACAGCACTTCGTCGCCGTCGAAATACACCAGCGGCTGATTCGAGGCGAGCAGCGGCGCGAACAGGGCCACGAGCGCCAGCGGCGCCAAGGCCCAAAGGGCGGCCAACGCGAAGCGGTTCTTTTTGAACTGCTTCCATACAATATCCAGATAGGCCTCGCCCGGCTGCCCCATCAGCTTTGCCCCCTTCCGTGAAAGCCGATGCGAGGATCAGCCGCCACGTAAAGCAAGTCCGTCAATAGAATACTGACCATGACCACGATCGCATTGATGTAGATCAGCGCCATCAAGGTGGGAAAGTCGCGTTGGAGGATCGAGTCGAAGCTCAATCGGCCCATGCCCGGAATGCCGAAAATCGTCTCGATCAGCACACTGCCCCCGAGCATTCCCGGCAAGAACCCGGCGAATAAGGTGATGATGGGAATCAGCGCATTGCGCAGGCCGTGCTTCAAGATGACCGACCGTTCCGAAAGTCCCTTGGCGCGGGCGGTGCGCACGTAGTCCTGCCCGATCACTTCCAACATGCTTGTGCGGCTGTACATGGCCATGGCCGCGAGGCTGAACAACGAAAGGCACACGATCGGCAGGAAGGCGTGGTGCAGGTAGTCCAACAGGTAATGCGCCCATCCGAACCCCTCGGCGCCCGGCGAGTGCAGCCCGAGCACCGGGAACCAGTTCAAGTAATTCCCATAGCCGAAGAACAGCAAAAACATCATGGCGGCTACGAACGGCGGAATGGAGTACAACACGAACAGGGCCAATGACACGCCGCGGTCGACCGAATTGGAACGGTTCACCGCGCAGAGAATCCCCAGCGGCACGGCCACAAGGTAGATGATGATCTGGGCCATGATCATCAGCGGCGCAGAGACCATCACCGCGCTGAGAATGCGCGGGCCGACCGGCTCGCGAGTTCGCGTGGCCGATCGGCCGAACTGGAACGTCGCCAAACGCCACACCATGTTGGCGTACTGCGTGTCAGCCAGCAGATAGCCGAGCCGGTTCATCAGCCCCGGCTCGTAGCGGTGCCGGTACAACTCGTATTGGGCCAGCCAATTTTCAGCGGCTTCCTCCACCCGTTCCGGGCCGGCGTCGGTGGGTACGTCGAGCCGCAGGGGGTTGGAAATGTACAGGTTCAGCGCTGCGGCGCACAGCACCTTTTCTTCGAACGTCGCTTCGCCCAACAGGCGCTCGACGAAAAAGCGCATGTCGTCGCGGTCGAGGGTCTCGAGAATTTCCAGCACACCGCGCCGCGACTCCTTCCGGACCATCTCTTCCAGCTTGTCGGCGAGCACCTCGCGCCGCCGGGACGTAAGGCTGGGCAGTTCCGGCTCGGCCCGCTCCCACCAAAGCCGCCAGGGGGCGACCACGTAAGGCACGTCGGCTTCGTCGGCATCGCGGCCAAACGTGTACTGGAACGGTTCGACCACCATGAGCCGAATGGCGCGAATGGCGCCAATTCGCTCCTTCAGCGACGAACCCGCGTCGCGCAGAATCGCCATGGCCGGCGGAACGCCGTGCGGCCCCGTCTCCTCCAAGTATACCTGCACACCGATGGTCACCATGCCGGTCAGGCGGGCATGGGCCTCTGGGTTGTCGAGCAAGCGGTCGAAGCCGGCAATGTTCAGCGAGCGGAGGAACGCCAGGCGGGCGGCGTGTTCGGGCGCGTCGGCCTGCTCAGCCAGGCGTTCTAGTTCGGCCAGGCGCTCTAGTTCGGCCAGGCGCTCCAGTTCCGCCCGGATTTCTGCCCGCGACCGCCCGCGGAAGAACACCGCCTGATGAATGCCCGCCGCGTAGTCGCGAAAGTAGCGGAAGTTCAGCAGCAGGGGGCGGTCCAGCTTCAACTCGCGGCGCATGATCAGGTATGCCTCGCGCGTCTGGCTCGTTTCGCCAATGGTGCCCGTCGGGCTCAACTGGGCCTTCAACGGGTCGCCCGGCGCAAGCTGCATGATGCAGAACGCCACCACGGTCACGCCGAATAGCGTCGGAACCATCATCACGAGGCGGCGTAAAACGTAGATCCACATGGAGCGGGTCGCGGCGTGGGGGTTCGAAGGACTTGCGAGAACCAGGCTGGACGAGCAGCGGCCGGTGTGCCCATCACACGGAAGCCGGGCTCTCGGCTATCGTGGGTGTGTTGTATGCCACTCCCGAGTGTCGATGCATGGCCGCAACCGGTAAAACTCGACGTTCTCGATCCGCGAATCGTGACCGGCCGTCGCCTTCTCCGAGAACAGGAACGTGTACGGCTGATCCTCGAAGATCAATCGGTGAATCCGATGGTACAGCGCCTGCTGCTCGTCGTCGTCCATCGTCACGCGAAGCTCCTCGATGAGCTTGTCCACTTCCGGATTTCGGTAGCCGACATGGTTGGAGCTGGCCGGCACGTCGGCCAGGCTGCTGTGCCAAAGCTGGTACGGATCGGTCCTCGTCCAGCCCGTGGCCCAGCCGAGCATCGCGGCGTCAAACTCCTTCGAGTTGAGCTTTTCGAGGAACAGGGCCCACTCGGCCGGCGTAATTTGCACCCGCACGCCAATCTTGCGATACTCCTCCTGGATGATCTCGGCAATCGCGCGGAAGCTGGGCGAATTGGCGAAAATCATCAGGTCAAAGGCGGCGGGGACGCGCGCGCCGTCCACCACCTTGTCGCGCACTCCGTCGCCGTCCGTATCGCGCCAGCCCGCCGCATCGAGCAAACGCTTCGCCTCGTCCGGGTCGAAGGGGATCGGCTCGATGGAATCGTCGGCGGCCGTGCTGCCGGGCAGGAACGGACCGGAAACGCGAATCGCCAGGCCTTGGAACACCTCGTCGATGATCCGCTCGACCGGCGTGGCGTAGGCCAGGGCCAGGCGGAAGTCGCGTTCGCGGAACACCGGCCGGTCCTGGTTATAGCCGACGTACCGGTAGCCGGGGTAATCGAAATCGACCAGCTTCACCTTGCCCGCCTCCACGTTGGCGTGGCTCTCGGCTTGGAGCCACTGGTCTTTTTCGGGGAACCCGACCCAGTCCAGTTCGCCCTGCAGCCCCATTTGCACCATGGTGTTGGGGTTGGAAATACACCGCAGGCGCAACTGGCTGAAGTAGAACGGCTCACCCCAGTAGTCGTTGAACCGGTCGAGCACCAGCCGCTCGTCTCGCACCCATTCGCGGAACATCATCGGGCCGGTGCCGCACATCTTCCGGTTCGCCCAGTGCGTGTTGAACCCGTCGGCAAACTCCTTCGAGGTGAAATCGAAGGAGATGGGCTCGCCCCGCTCGTCAACCGAGTACACGTGCCGCGGGATCATGGGGATGCCGCCCAGGGTGAATTGCTCGGCCAGGAAATACGGCTCGGTCCAGCGGACCTCGACCGTGTAGTCGTCGACAATGCTCACCCGGATCTTGTACCGATCGGCCTCGTCCTTCGGGTCGGGGTTCTCGAAGTAACTGCGGATGTGCGCCGCGTCGATGTGCGGATTCAGTACGCAGTCGAAGCTGAACTTCACGTCGCGCGCGGTGAACTCGCGGTCGGGCAGGGGCGTGCCGTTGGGGAGCTTCATCGGGTGCCACTTCACACCACGCCGAAGGTGAATGGTGAAGGTGAGCGTTTCCTCATCGAAGTCCCAGCTTTCGGCCAGAGAGGGCAGAAGCTGGTCGGGGTTGGCGTAGTCGGCCTGGGCCAGCCCCTCGTACACGTGCCGTTGGAACGCCGCGCTGACCGTATCGCTGGCCGTGATGCCGTTGAGTGTATTAGGATCGTTCCCGTAGGCAAGCAACAGCGTATCGCGCTGAGCCGGGAGGACGCCGCCCCGCGTGGGGCGGTTCGGCACGCGCGACGCCGCCGAGGGCGCCGCAACTGTCACGCCCGGAGCTTCTTCCCGATCGGGCGGAATACAGCCAATCATGCCCAGCATGAAGATGCCCAGCGTCAGGAAGACCACGCTGAAAAGCATGGCGGTAACAAGGGCAGCACGAACTCGCATAATACGCTATCCTGGTAATAGGGCGCCTCGGAGGCAGTTACCGTTCACAGGGGGCCTGTCCCAATTTTCGCGGCGCAAAGGGCGGCTTCGCCCAATGATCTACCGTTTCCGCCGCGGACATGGGGCCGTCCCCCCTTCGCGTGAAGCCATTCCTCACGGCATAGTACCGCATGTTTTGGGGCCCGTCAACTTCGATCCCAGGGCCCCCTCGAATGGCGCCACCCGATCACACGCCCACCCGACCATGCTAATTCCCATCCTCCTTGTAGCAACGCTCGGCCATGTGCTCCTGTGGGCGGCGGTGGTGAACCGGGCACACGGCGTCAATCTGCCGCGCGTGGCCGGGCACGTGACCTCAGCCCTATGTTTGTTGCTGCTCGTGACGATTCCCTTGCTCTTCGGCGGATGGATTCACGTTGCCGGATGGGGCACGTTCCTTGCCGCCTTCCGGTTGTGGCCCGTGCCGGCGCCCGGCCCGATGCTGGCGGCGTTGTACGTGAGCGTTTGCGCAGCGGTTGCGGTCCTGGCCCTCGCCCGGTGGATGTGGCGAAACGTCATGTCCGGCCCACCCAGCGTGGTCCGCTCGCAGCATACCCGTATTCTCTCGCTCCGGGGGGTGGGCGAGGCGGTTACCTCGGAGGAGCACGCCCACCACTTCCTGGTCCACCTGCCCGGAAATCAGATGCTGCACTTGGACCTTAGCGAGCGGGCCATCGAAGTGCCCCGCCTGCCGGCTGCGCTCGACGGGTTCTCGATCGTCCATCTTTCCGACTTCCACTTTACGGGCCGAGTCGGTAAAGCGTATTTCCGCGAAGTTGTCCGCCTGGCCAACCAAGCCCAGCCCGACCTCATTGCGCTCACCGGCGACTTGATCGACTCCCCTCGCTGCCTTGACTGGATTCCTGAGATTTTTGGACGCCTGCACGCCCCCCATGGTGTTTGTTTCGTCCTGGGCAACCACGACCTGTGGAGCGGCTACGAACGGGTCCGTGAGGCGCTGATTGGCAGCGGTTTGATCAACTTGGGCGGACGATGGCTGGTGGTCGAGGCACGCGGCGAGTCGCTGGTTTTGGCAGGCAACGAGCTGCCGTGGATCGCGCCGGCCGCCGACATGCGTGACTGCCCACAACGCGATTCGCGTGGAGGGCCGGTACGCATTGTGCTTTCCCATAGCCCCGACCAGCTCCCCTGGGCGCAGGCCCACGACGCCGACCTCATGCTGGCGGGGCATACCCACGGTGGACAAGTTCGGTTCCCCCTCCTCGGGCCATTGCTAACCCCTAGCCGAAAAGGCGTCGCTTATGCCTCAGGGGTCTTCTACGCACCGCCGACCATCATGCACGTTACCCGCGGGGTGTCCGGCGAGTTTCCGCTCCGGCTGAATTGCCCCCCGGAAATGGCACGGTTGGTACTGCATGCCGTCGAGCCCGACCCGCCCAGGCCGTGAGCCATATAGCTGGAAAATCCGGGGTAGCCGAAGTCGTGAGACTTCGGCCCCGGCCGGCGTGCCCATATTTCGCGCGGTATGGTTGACAGGCAGCGGAAGCATCGGATACACTTTGCAGCTTCACGGTTCGAGCCATTTACCCGCCTTTACTGTTTCCTGTAGGAGAAAGTCAAATGTTGTACGTGTACTGGGCGATTGCCTTTGGTAGCTCACTGGTGGCCTTGGTCTTTGCTTACCGGTTCTTCACCACCATGTTGCAGGCTGACGAAGGGACCGAGGAAATGAAGGACATTGCCCTGGCCGTCCGCCAAGGCGCCAATGCCTACCTGTGGCAACAGTACAAAATCGTTGCCATCTTCTTTGTGATCATTTGCGGCCTGCTGGCCTGGCTGGCCTTCGGGCTAAGGGTCCAGAGCGTGTGGGTGCCTATCGCATTCCTCACGGGTGGGTTTTTTAGCGCGCTGGCCGGCTATATTGGCATGAGAACGGCCACACTGGCCTCGAACCGGACCGCCGCAGGCGCGCAGAAGTCCCTCAATCAGGGGCTACAAGTTGCCTTCCGCTCGGGGGCCGTGATGGGATTGACGGTGGTGGGGCTTGGCCTGATGCATACCGCAGTTTGGTTCCTCATCCTGTATTGGCTCGTGCCTGCCTTCGGATTCCCGGAAATGACCCTCGCGGAAATCACCGTGGTTATGCTCAGCTCCGGCTTGGGGGCCAGCAGCCAGGCGCTGTTCGCCCGCGTGGGCGGCGGCATCTTCACCAAGGCGGCCGATGTCGGCGCCGACCTGGTCGGCAAGGTCGAGGCCGGCATCCCCGAAGACGATAAACGCAACCCCGCCACCATCGCCGACAACGTCGGCGACAACGTGGGCGACGTGGCCGGCATGGGCGCCGACCTGTACGAATCGTACGGTGCCTCGACCCTGGCCACGTCGACCCTGGGCATGGCCGCCTTCGCCAGCCCGCAAT
>SKZG01000078.1 GCA_007127495.1 Planctomycetales bacterium | reverse complement strand
TGCGGCTGGTTCCAGGGCGGCAAACCGGGCGTCATCCAGTCGTGGGAGCTTAGTTGCACCGGGTTCTCCTGCTCGGCGCCGATGTAAAGCGGCGTCGTCTCGTCGAACCGTTGGCTGATGTCGGCCCACCACTCCTCGTACTCGGCCCGCAGCCGTTCGGCCACCTCCGGGTGTTCGTCGATTACGTTGTTCTGCTGGCCGGGGTCCTGGCCGATGTCGTACAATTTCCGGTTGTCGACGAACCGCCAGCGGTCGGTCATTACCGAGGTGTTGCGCCACTTGATCGGATCGATCACGCGCTGGTTGTGCAGGAAGATGGTGCGCTCGGGCCAGCCTTCCTCGTTCCCGGTGAGCAGGGGCACGAGCGAGCGGCCGTCAAACTGCACGCCCTCGGGCGGGGCGATGCCGCACAGTTCCAGCAGAGTGGGCATGAGGTCGATGTGGGCGGTGATGGGCCGCACGTCGCGCCCGCCCACGATGCCGCGCGCCGGATAGTGGATGTAGCAGAACAGCCGGTGCCCGCCGTCGTAGTGCGAACCCTTCGAGCCGCGCATGCCGGCGTTGAAGCGGTCCGACCATGCGCCGCGCTCGTTGGGCGGCCAGGCGCCGGCGCCCATGCAACTGCCGTTGTCGCCCAGGAACACGAGCACCGTGTTGTCCATCAGCCCCCAATGCTCCAGCCGGTCGAGCAGCACACCCAGGTTGTCGTCGATGTTGGTGATCATGCCCCAGAAGATGCGGAGCCGGTCGGGCACGTCCACATCGTCGTACAGCGCGCGGTAGCGCTCCGCCACGTGCGGCCGGGTCTGGTGCGCGGCGTTGGTGGGCAGGTACACGAAGAAGGGCTCGTCGCGGTTCTCGCGGATAAACCGCAGGGCCTCGCGGAACCAGACGTCGGTGCAATAGCCCTGGAACGGCCGCCACGAGCCGTTGTCGTTATAGTGGTCTTCGAAGTAGTCGTTGCCCCAGTAGTCCGGCGCCTGGCCGACGCCGCCGGCGAAGTGGACCACCGCGTCGTCGAAGCCGCGGAAGCGGGCGGCGTAGGGATACGTGTCACCGAGGTGCCACTTGCCGTACATGCCGGTGCGGTAGCCGGCGGCGCGGAACACGTCGGCAATGGTCGTTTCGTCCTCGCGGAGTTTATGCCGCCCCATCACCGTGTGCCACACGCCCACGCGGCCGGAATAGCGGCCGGTCATCAGCGCCGAGCGGGTGGGCGAGCAGGTCGGGTCGACGTGGAACTGCGCCAGGCGCGCGCTTTGCTCGAACAAGCGGTCCATGTTCGGCGTGATGACGTGCGGATGGCCATGCGCGGCGATGTCGCCGTACCCTTGGTCGTCCGTCATGATCAGAATCACGTTGGGCCGCTCCGCCGCCGGGGCCACCGACGCGGCCGAGCACGCCATCGCTACCACACAAATCCATCGAAGCCACTGCATGTTGCACCTCCGTTAAGGGAAGGGGAACAGTCCCCTATTTGAGTTGAATCACCATCGTCACCGACTGGCCGCTCGGGAGGGCGATGGTGCGCCGATTGGCTCGGTCTGCGGGAGTCGCCCTCGCGGCACCGCCGGTGAGCGAGATGGTTGATATCTCGGCAATAATTCGTTTCATAGTGGGTGTTCTCCTTAGTTCCATTTCGGATCGATGATTTACCGCAGTTCGCGATACGCCTCGTCGGTCGCACTCCCGCCGGCTCGCGGCGGCTGTCGCTTCGGTTTGAGTTCTGGGATTTCTAAACGATCTCGGGCTCGTGTTGGGCGACGCTTTCCACGAGGGCCTTCATATCGGTGTCTTGATTGCCAACGAACACGGTGTTATTGGTAACGACAACCGTCAGCCTGTCCGACGCCACGACGACGCATTGGTCCGTATTGGCCAGGACGACGTTCTCCGTGCCTGAAACCATCGCCTTGCCCATGACGAGGTTGCCGTCGCGTTCCGAACCGATTCTCCTTGCCAGCGCTGCATGGGTTCCCATGTCTTCCCAACTGCACGGCAGGAGGATACTGCAAGCATTGGCGGTCTTTTGCATGACTCTGTAATCGATCGAGCCTTTTGGCATATTAGGATAGACGTCGCCCAAGACCTGTTCGCGTGCCGGCGTATTCCAGGCCCGGCCGATTTGCGTGAGCAACGGAGTCGCTTCCGTCAAGTGCGCGTCGATCTCCGCCAGGATCGCTTCGGCCTTCCACGCAAACTGCCCGGAATTCCAGCAGTATCCCCCCTCGTTCATGTACCGCTCCGCGATTTCCCGTTCGGGTTTCTCCGTGAACGCTGTAATCCTGCGTACTTCGCAGCCCGGAAAGTCAACGGTTTCCCCCAGCTTCTGCCAGCCGACCAGCGTGCTGGCCGAGGCGGCCTCCACGCCAAAAGCCACCAACCGTTCCGGGTGCACTTCCAGGAAGGCCGTTGCGCCGGCGACGGCCGTATTGAAGCCGGATGTGGGCTCGATGATCTGATCCGCCGTCAGCACGACCATGGTGGCCGTCGCGCACCTCGTCCTCAGCACGGTCGCGGCAAGGCCAATGGCGCTGGCAGTATCGCGCAAGCAGGGCTCGTAAACAAAGTTTTCCGGGGGTATCTGGGGAAGGGTCGCTTGCGCGGCCGTCTTGTACTTGGCGCCCGTGAGGATGACGATGCGATCCTCGGGCAGGTGTCCGCGCAGCTTGTCGACGGTCAGTTCAATCAACGACCGGCGCCCAAACAACTTCAGAAATTGCTTCGGTTCGTCTCGGCTGCTCAACGGCCATAGGCGCGTCCCGCCGCCTCCGGCCATGACCACTGCGTAACAGTTATCGCTCAGCATGCGCCCGACCTAACCCAGGTTCACCTTGACTTGGAATCCGCCTTCAACGGGTTCCGAAGACGCCACGTACATGTACCCCACCCCACAGCCGGACGGCATGGCCCCGGCGTACCTGCGCTGGTAGTAACGCAGTTTCTGCATGACCGGCACCTTGATGGCCGGATGTTCAAAAATGGCAGGCAGCATTTTCCTCCAGGCCGACGAACACAGGTTGAACGAAGCTCCCATCGCTTCCACGTCACGGTTCTTGATCGCGGCGAAGCAATCTTGGCCGGATTTGCCAAGCTGGCGGACAACCTGCTGGGTTGCAAATCGGCCGCCGTCAAACGGGTTGTATCCGTCCGGTCGCGGCCCCACGCAATCCACAATCCAGAAATGGCGTTCGAACCATCTTGCGGTGCGCTGGTTCACAATAGTGGTTACCGTCTTGGGCAGAACGCCGTTGTGGTGGCGGAAATCGTAGTGCAAGAGATTGATGCCCGGGTACACGGATCCCCATGCGTCCTGAGACCCGCCGATTGGTACTTTCCGCTCGTTTTCCCAATAGTACAACTCGGTTGCCAACTCGTACCTGTCTATATTGTCAGGAATGCCATCGGGGTACTTCTGCATGAGGATTTGCCGAGTGCTTGAGCAGATGCCGCATCGGTCGTGAAAGCTGACATCGGGTTGCACCTGGACAACCACGACGTACCCGTCCGCCAGGAAATTCACAAAGTTATGATCTCCCCACCCGCCGGCGAGCGCTACGCGATAGGGGTGTGCCGCAGGCGTCTTCGTCCGAGTTTTCTTTGCCATGAATCAACTCCCATCGGTAGCCGGGTGGTCAGTGAAGCAGCGCGTACAGAATGCCCATGATGATGAAGAGGATCGCCGCCATGACCCGCGGATCCGTGACGGTGCCCTCCATCTTGCCGCGCACGGCGTCGAGCGGGCGGGTCCAACAGAGGTTGTCGATCTGCTTCTGCGACGGGGCCGGGGTCATCAGGCTGACGGCGATGTAGACCGCGCTGGACATCAGGAACAGATACCACCCGACCTGCATGAACGGAATGCCAACGCTTTGGGCAATGACTTGCTCCGTGCCCACCAGCGGGATATCGACGGCCAGGTAGACAACGCCGACGATCACGTTGAAGAGCAGGGCGGCCATGGCCCCCTGCTTGTTGCCTCGCGGCCAGAACACGCCCAAGAGGAATATGGTCGTGATTCCCGGCGCAAACGCCATCGGTATCTTGTTGATGGCCTCGAAGATGCTGCCGAACTTCCCCCCCTGCGTGGACCATAGCATGGCCAGAACGACGACAAAGCCTGCCGTGATCCGGCCGATCAACACCAGCGTGGCGTCGGGCGTGCCGGGTCGCAAACGCTTCACGATATCCTCGGCGGTCAGCGTGGCCGTGCTGTTCAGTGCGGCCTCGATGGTGCTCATCAGGGCCGCCAGCAGCCCGGCCGCCATCAGGCCGCGGATACCCCACGGGAGCAACTCCTTCATCATGATCATCAGGGTGGCGTCGTTGTCGTCCCCGATCTTTTCCCGGAAGAGCACGTAACCGATCACGCCCGGCAGCACCATGAGGAAGACCGGGAGGATCTTCAGGAAACCGGCGAAGATCGCGCCGTCACGACCATCCTTTTCGGTTTTGGCGGCCAGGACCTTCTGCACAATCGTCTGGTCGGTGCACCAATACCAGATGCCGAGAACCGGATACCCAAAGAGGATCGAGTACCAGGAGAACTCGCGAAGCCCCAGCCTGCCCGGCGCCGCGGCATCCCTGATGGGCTGGACCATACTGAGCTGGTCTGGGCGGCTAGCGGCTTGGAAGTCGGCCCACGAGTGGACCCCCACCGTCGGCAACGCCTGAATGGCGGCGAAGGTCAGAATTGCCGCCCCGGCGAGCAGCAGCACGGCTTGGATCGCGTCGGTGACCATCACGGCCTTGAGACCCCCGAGAATGGTATAAACCGCGGTGATCAGCGAGATGCCAATAATCGAAGCCACGTAGGGGATCCCAAAGAACTCTTCAAGCACTTTGGCTCCCGCAAACAGGCTGATGCCGATATGGACCAGCAGTGCGGACATCACGAAGATGCACGCCAGGAAGGTTCGGGCGCCGGTGCCGTAACGCTTCTCGACGTATTCCGGCAGTGTGCTGATCTTGCTGCGGAAATAGAACGGCGCGAAGACGATTCCCAGCAGAATCAGGCAGAAAGAGGCCATCCACTCGAAGTTGCCGATCACCAGCCCGTCTTTATACCCGGACGAGGCCAAGCCCACGAGGTGGATCGTGGAAATATTCGCACAGAACAGGCCCGTGCCGATGATGGGCCACCGGAGCGACCTGCCGGCGAGAAAGAACTGCTGGGAGGAAGTATTCTTTCTGTAACCGGCCAGAATGCCGACCACCATGATGCCCAGCAGGTAGGCAACCACAATGACCGTATCGATGGCGGAAATCGACCCGTTTGCCATTCCGTACTCCTTGTCGACTCGGGAACCGGTATGTTACACAACCGTCCGCTTGCCGGCCTTGCGGTCCATGTATTGCCGTTCGATCCAAACGTAGGTTTTGGCCAGGCCCTCGCGGAGCGGCGTGTCCGGTTCCCAACCAAGGATCTTCTGGATCATGGTATTGTCGCTGTTGCGACCTGCGACGCCCTGCGGGGCATCCAGTCTGTAGTCGCGCTTCAGCTCGACCCCGCCAAGCTCTTCGGCGATGTTTACCAGTTCGTTGATCGACACCAACTCGCTGGAGCCCAGATTGATCGGTGTCGCGGTCAGGTCGTCGCTATGCATGATGGAGTCGATGCCCCGCGTGCAGTCGTCGATGTACATGAAACTCCGCGTCTGGTTGCCGTCGCCCCATATCTCGATCGAGTCGATGCCGCGGTCCTTGGCCTCGATCACCTTGCGGCAGATCGCCGCCGGCGCCTTCTCCCGGCCGCCATCCCACGTGCCGTAGGGACCGTAGACGTTGTGGAATCGGGCGATCGCCGTCTTCATGCCGCGCTCGTGCCAGTATTCCTCGCAGAACATCTCCGACATCAGCTTCTCCCAACCGTAACCGCGCTCGGCCATTGCCGGGTACGCGTCCGATTCCTTCAGGCCCCGCACTTTGGGATCCTTCTGGAGGTCCGTATTGTAGACACATGCCGAGGAGGAGAAGAAATAGCGTTGGGCGCCGGCGCGATAAGCCGCTTCGATCATGTGGGTGTTGATCAGGATGCTGCGGAGGCACTCGATGCGAAATCGTTCGATGAAGCCCATGCCCCCCATGTCGGCGGCCAGGTTGTAAACCTCCGTGGCATCCTCGCAAACGCGTCGGCAGTGCTCTTCGTGGCTCAGGTCAAGGCACAGGCACTCCGCCCCCGGAACTCGCTGATACCATTCTGGAAGCGGTTTCTTGTCGACGGCACGAATTCGCGTGAAGCCGCGATCGGCAAAGTACTTCACCAGGGCTCCAGCAATGAATCCCCCGGCTCCGGCAACGACAATCAGGTCGTTCTTGTTGGTTTCGCTCACGTTCGTCTCCCACCCTATGGATGATGCTGTGAAATCAGTCAGACCATAGTCCATGGCCCAACTGCTAGCGTGGGCCCTAGTTTATCAGAAACAGATTGGCTCTGTCAAACGCTTGGCAGGGATTGCATGGCCTTGGGCGGGGGGGGGACGTAAGTTGTGTTTCCCCAAGGACTTGCGCCGGGAACAAGAATTTCCGCCGACCCCCACCCTACGCATCAGCCGGATGAACCGAACTTGGGCTGTTCTGGGTGCGGAGGACTTGACGCCGCTTTCGTTTTGCGTCAGCTTTGGCATTTTGGACTGCACGGGCATCCCCTCCGTGAAAGTACCCGTGGGCAGGATGCCCATGGCGTGAGACAAATGCAGTTTTCCCCGCATTACGTACAGAAGCGGAAGCGCCGAGAGACGGCCTCCGCGGCCTTGTGAACAATTACCCCCCAAGGAAAACCCAATGGCCAAGAAGCAACCCGCAACCGACCAAGCCCAGCAGCCCCGTTTCGAGCAGGCCGTCGAGCGGCTCGAAGCGATTGTACGCGCGTTGGAAGAAGGCGAGCTGGGGCTGGACGAGGCCCTCGGCCGGTACGAGGAAGGTGTGAAAATGCTGCGCCACGCCCATGCGCTGCTCGAGCGGGCAGAGCGTCGCGTCGAACTGCTCACCGGCATCGACCCGGAAGGACGGCCCCAAACCGAACCGTTCGACGACCGGGCCACGGAATCGGCATAATCGGCGCAGCCTGCGCGCCGAACGGGTCAGTTCGCGGCGCTGGTATCGTCCGTGGCTGAAATGCGTGATTTGCCGGTTCATCGGGCTGCTCCCGCTGTGGCGCCCGCGCGAGAAAGCTTCGTTGCCGGCCCCCGGCCGGACCGATATTCCGAACGGGCGAATCGGAAGAGCCAAATCTCTTCGGCCCGTCCATGGTTGCCGTAAACCAAGGAACATGCGGCGGCGGCACAAATCTGA